>NZ_CEXWTU010000261.1:0-6432 GCF_982758155.1 Marinagarivorans sp.
AGATAAGGAGGTCGAGATCAAGCATTAGTGGATAAAATATTGTTTCCTCGTCCCTTAAACACCTATTTCATTCAATACACACAACCATAAGGATATGACGTTTGAAAATACTGTCGTTTCTACTATTTACGCTTTCTTGTATGGCCAGCATTAGCTGGGCCTCGTCCGTAACACCCAAGCCCTCACCCGCCGATTTTGCCAAACTCCCGCAAGCTAGTTACTTTCAACTCTCCCCAGATGGTAAAAGTATTGCCTACCAAATGGTGCATGAGGGAAAACCAGCGTTAATTACTAAAGCCTTGGCCGTGGATTCTGACATTAAGCTGGGTGCGTTGCCGTTGAATGGTGCGCACTTACAGTGGTTTCGTTGGGTGAATAATGAGCGTCTGTTAGTCGCTATTCGTATGACAGCTGAAGCTTATACGTTACGTAAAACCACTTTCTGGGTGAAAGAGCCTAAGCGCAGCTTTATCCGCGTATTTAGTGTTGATCGCAGCGGCTTAAATCCCGTTTATTTCGATATGGCGTCGAATAAGTATGGCCACACTTTAAGATACCCGCGCTTAATCAGTCTGTTGGCGGATGACCCAAAACATATCTTAATGAGCCTAGATCCTTTAGACGATAAATTTAATGAAGCCCAGATACATAAGGTAAATGTCTACACCGGGAAGAAAACGCTCGTGGAAGGCAATCGTGGAGGGTATTCCTATTTTATGGCGGATAATGATGGGAAATTACGCGTTGCTTTTAAATTCAGCGTGGGTTCCGGCACTGATATTGCCATCTACACTCGGCCTAACGAAGAGTCTTCTTTTAAGTTGCTAGAGAAAAAGTCGTTTTTGGCCAAAGATGCTTTAAGACCAATACGTTTTGATTACGCTAGAGACAATGTACTGATTTTTACTTCTGGGGAATTAGAAGACGATAACTATGATCAAGATGATGAAGACCTTTTTGAATTAGATATTGTTACTGGTGAGTGGCTGGGTCCGCATACCGATAAAATTAGAGATAACGCCAAAGCCGTCCTGGAAAAAACATTTAAGGGTAAGCGGGTCAGGCTTCGTTCGTGGGTGGATGACGTAACATTAGACAAAGCTATTTATGAGGTGTACAGCGACATATCTCCTCCCCAATATTTCCTCTTAAACTTAAAAGAAAAACGTATGGATTTTCTGGCCTCTGCTTATCCGCAGCTGGAAGGTGCTGCTTTAGCCAAAATGGAACAAGTCGAGTATAGCGCTCGTGATGGACTGAAAATTCCTGCGTATTTGTCATTACCTGCCTCCGCTAGGGGTATTGAAAAACCCAAACTACCCGCGATTATTTTCCCGCACGGTGGTCCTTGGGCGCGTGATTATTGGGGTTTCAATAATTATGTTCAATTCTTCGCCAGCAAAGGTTATGCAGTTTTTCAGCCACAATTTAGAGGTTCAACGGGATTTGGTGTTGAGCATTTGCGAGCGGGGGATAAGCAGTGGGGCTTAGCGATTCAGGATGATATTACCGATGGCGTCAACTGGCTGGCGAAAGAGGGCATTATTGATCCTAAAAAGGTCTGTATTGCTGGTGCAAGTTTTGGTGGTTATGCCACCGGTATGGGGCTGGCATCGACGCCTGAACTTTACCAGTGCGGCATTAGTATTAACGGTGTTTTGGATATGAAGCTTTTCAACAATGAAACTCTTCGGCACAATGAGTACAACAGAGAGTTGACTAACCCTGAGTGGGGTATTGCTAAAGTATCGCCATATCATTTGAGTAAAAAAATTGATGATCCTCTGTTAATTATTTACGGTGAAGACGATAGCGTGGTTGATCCTGAGCACTCGATCAAAATGCACAAGCGGCTTAATAAAAAGGGTAAAACGACTGAGTTGGTTAAATTGCCCAAAGGCGAGCATTGGCGAACTATTGAAGCGAATGAAATTAAAATGTTTGAAGCGATGGATGAATTTTTAAACCAGCATTTAAACTAAAACTCTTCAGGGGTATAGTGCGGTTACACTCCCACATCAGGCATGCACTATGCCCCTTGATATACTCCTACACGTTTTAGGTTGGAGCGCAGCCATTAACATAGCTGTGCTTTGTTTTTCTACTATCGCCCTTATTGTGGCTAAGAACCCGATTACGGTATTGCAAGCTAGACTGTTTGGCATCACGCCGGAGCAGTGTCGGTTGGCGGCTTATCGCTACTTGGCCAACTACAAAATTTTAGTATTAGCTTTCAATCTCGCACCTTATTTGGCGTTGCGTATTGTGGTGGGTTAGCCATTCATTCACTGATGAATTGATCGAGAAGGGCATTTCCTTTATCGTATTCGGCATTGCGCCGGCGTCCAGCTTACCGGCTTACCTTCCACGCCTTTAATTTGAGCCCTCCCAATGGCTATTTTTTCTTTTCTTTCAAAGCCTTACAACAAAATCAATGCACTTATTTTTAGTCGCCGTAGTAAGTTTGAAGTCGGCGATAGTATGAGTAAAGAGGGCATGAAAGGTCTTACGTTTCACCCTGCTAACGTATTAGAGGGTGACCCTAAAATGCGTGCCAAAACCTTAACCCTCTCTGGTGATGGCGGCTTTATGACGGCGTTATGGGACTGCAGCGAGGGGCGGTTTATGTGGTACTTCAAGTGTGACGAGATGGTTCATATCTTGGAAGGCGAAGTGATTGTGACGGTGGGTGATAAAACCGAGCGCTTGGTAAAAGGTAGCGTTGCGTTTTTCCCCATTGGTACGGCGAGTGAATGGCATGTGCCTAACTATGTGTTCAAGCTGTTTTCCCACCGCAATCCTACCCCAACAGCTAAGCGCTTATTCGGTTAAGAGTGGTAGGCTCATTCCTGTTTGCTATAACGCAACCGCGGGATATGGGCTACAGTTTAAAGGCTGATCAATGAATATTGATGGAGGCCGCTATGAACGCACAGAGCACTATCCACGACCCTACATTGTTTGCCGGCTTAACCGCTTTGGCTAAATCGTCGTTCCCCAAGCGTTGCAACACCTGCGGGCGAGATTATCCGAATGTTGATAGCTTTATCGCAGAGACCGAGGCCTTACAGGGACATAGTGGTTTAAAAGCCGCAATGGATGATGAGGGTGATTCGATGGTGGAGCTATTCCGTAACTGCGTGTGTGGTTCGACTTTGCTCGATTTTTTTAACGACCGCCGCGACCTTACGGACGAAGGCGCGCGAAGGCGTGCTAATTTTGGTGAGGTATTGGGTTACCTTGAAGCGCGCGGTATTCCTCACCATCAAGCGCGGCTAGAACTCCTTAAAGTGATGCAAGGTGAGAACAGCCAAGTGCTCAGCGAGCTTCCGCCCGACGACTAGGATCTCACCTAGTCATGCTTGATCCCGCGTTATTCTAATAACCTGCTTTCCTTGCAGGCCCCCTTCGCTAGTTTGATCAACTATTATTACCTTGCGCCTTAAGTTCTGTCGTCATCGTCCAGCCAGAGGCTAAGCACAATTTCACAAAGCACGTTATATTGCCCGACCATGTCACAAGGCCATTGTTTTATGCCCCTATTGCAACGCACCCTTCAGGAATGGCGTACTTTATTACGCTTAGGTGCACCGATTTTAATCGCGCAATTAGCGCAAATGGCTAACGCTTTTGTTGATACCGTGATGGCGGGCAACGCCAGTGCTTATGACCTAGCTGGTGTTGGTATTGGTGTGAGTTTTTGGGTGCCGCTATCGCTCTTTTTTGTGGGTTTACTGGGGGCATTACAGCCCATAGTTTCGCAGCACATGGGGGCCAAGCAACCCAGTAAAATTCACCCAGTTGTGTGGCAGGGCATCTACCTAAGCCTTATTGGCAGCATTGTAATGATGGCGCTGCTGTGGAATGCGATGCCGGTGGTCGACTTATTTAATGCGGACGCCAAAACCAGCGCGATTGTGGCCGGTTATTTACAGGCGTTTGTTTGGGGTGTACCCGCCTTACTCTTATTAACCGCCTTGCGTGGATACAGCGATGGTATGGGCCACACGTGGGTCTTTATGGCTTTTTCGCTGTTCGGTACCGCTTGTAATATTCCGCTTAATTATGTGCTTATTTACGGCAAGCTCGGGTTGCCGGCTATGGGCGGTATTGGTTGTGGTTGGGCCACCACAGGCGCAAACATGCTCGCATTGATGGCGATGTTGGTTTATTTGGTGTGGGGCAAACAATTTCGCGGTTATCGCCTGTTCAAAAAAATTAGCCCGCCGAATACCGTGTTAATAATGTCGATTTTGCGCTTGGGCATTCCTATTGGTATTACCCTGTTTGTGGAAGTGAGTATGTTCTGCGCCATCGCGCTTTTTCTCGCACCGCTGGGGGCACAAACCGTGGCGGCGCATCAAATGGTGCTTAATGCCACCTCGATAGCTTTTATGGTGCCCTTGAGCTTAGGCATGGCCGTACTCTTACGGGTGAGTTACTTAGTGGGTGATGAGTCACACGCGCAGGCGCGCCTAGTGGCCTATTCTTCGATTGTTTTAGCGTTAATGATTGCGTGTATCAACGCCCCTATCCTTTACTTCGGTCGCAGCGCCATTGCCAATATTTATACTCACGAGCCGGCCGTGGTGGCTATTGCTACACAGCTATTTATGTTGGCGGCTATTTTTCAAATTGTGGATGTTATTCAAGTGGTGGCGGTTAACGCCTTGCGGGGCTATAAAGATACAACGCTGCCCATGTTCATTATTGTGCTGGCTTTTTGGGCGGTCTGCTTGCCCTTAGGCTATGTTTTGGCGTATACCTCTTACGTAGTTCCTGCGATGGGCGCTGCTGGCTATTGGGTGGCTTTAACGGCTGGTTTGGCGATTGCCGCCATTTTGCTCACATGGCGACTCTTTGTTTTTAAACCTCAACACGCTTAGGTGAACCCTGCGATGCAAACCGTTTATTTTGTGAACGCATTTACCCTGCAAACACCACATTCTGGCAATCCAGCGGCGGTGTGTATTTTGGATGAGTGGCTGGCCGAATCGACCATGCAAAGAATGGCGGCACAGCATAATCTTGCCGAAACGGCTTTTGTGGTCGAAATTGGTTCGGGCTTATTTACGATTCGCTGGTTTACGCCCTCAGTGGAAATAGACTTGTGTGGCCATGCCACCCTAGCGGCCGCCCATGTGTTGATTACCCGCTTTGGTGTGCAGCACGATATTATTGCCTTTGAGTCTGCTAGTGGCACTTTATTCGTGCGACGCGAGCCACAACTGACGCTCGATTTCCCTATGCGCAAGTTGGTGGAAACAGAGCAGGCTCCCCTTTACCAGCAGGCTTTTAATCTGCCCAGTGCACCCGTTTTTTATAATGAATTAGCGTCACTTATTGAGTGTGAAAACGAAGAGGCCGTCAGGGACTTTCAGCCCAATATTGCAGTGATTGAATCATTACCTGCGCGCATTCACTATTTGACGGCAGCAGCAACGTCATGTGATTTTGTGTGTCGTGTGTTCGCGCCCAAGCTGGGCATACCGGAAGACCCTGTTACGGGCTCGGCCTATACCAGCTTGATGCCTTATTGGAGTGAAAAGTTGCAGCGTACAACGTTAAAGGCAAAGCAGCTTTCGGCACGTGGCGGCGATATTAGCTTGGCACTAAGTAATGATCGCGTACTCATTGGCGGCCAAGCACAAACTGTAATTGTCGGCGAATGGGCCATCGAGGTAGACCATGAATATTAAGCGCTATATTAAACAATTGAGTGAGTTGGTGGCGCTGCCTTCTGTTAGCTGCGCCAGCCCTGACTTGGACATGTCCAATAAAGCCGTGATCGATACGCTGGCGACGTGGTTTGAGCCCTTAGGTTTTCAATGCCGCGTAGAAGAAGTGGCCGGGCACTCCGGTAAATACAACTTAATTGCCGTAAAAGGCCAAGGTGATGGAGGGGTAGTATTCGCGGGGCATTCCGATACGGTGCCCTATAACGCCGAGCGCTGGCAGCAAGATCCTTTCAAATTAACCGAAAAAGACGAGCGCTTGTACGGCCTTGGCGCCACCGATATGAAAGGGTTTTTCCCCGTGGTCTGGGCCGCATTACAAGCCTTCGAGAATGCCCAGTTCAATGAGCCCGTGATTATCATTGCCACCGCCGACGAAGAATCTAGCATGAGCGGTGCGCGTGCATTGGCCGAGCAATTAATGCCTAAAGCGCGCTACGCGATTATTGGCGAGCCCACTGAAATGCGCCCTGTGAATATGCACAAAGGCATTTTAATGGAGGCGATTAAAATTGAAGGCAAGGCTGGTCATTCTTCGAACCCCGCATTGGGGGTGAACGCCATGGAGAGTATGCATGCTGTGATGGCGGAGCTTTTGAGTTATCGCCACGATCTACAGCAAAAATACCAAAACCCGCATTTTGAAGTGACGGTACCCACCTTAAATCTTGGCTGTATTCACGGTGGCGATAGCCCT
>NZ_CEXWTU010000262.1:0-6371 GCF_982758155.1 Marinagarivorans sp.
TGGCACTTTCTGCCACCGCTAAAGCCCTGTATGCCATTTTTTCTTCCTCTCGATGCAATCACAGCCAATTTTAAATTAAAGCGCGTGTTGGTCAGTGTAGGCACTTTTTGAATATGTGCAATACCTAATCATTCACTGTGGGGTTTGAATTGATGTGATCCTTATATCTTTTGACCGCACGCTGAATGACTTCAGCTTGAGATGTGCCTAATTTGTCGGATAACGCTTTGACGTCGCTTCGGCACTCCGCTGAGACTTTGGCCGGAAGCGGTTTCTTTGGCTCGCGGCCGGTGAGTGGGCGACCCGCCCCTGGTCTTGCCCCGCCTCGTTTTTCAGTCTTGTCATTTTCTTTAGTCATTGATTATTCCTGTAGTCTCGTCGCCATTTTAAACCTAATTGCGCCGCAAATAATGTTCTAAGTGTTCACTTTTGCTACAATGACACTGTAAGCCCAGCGTCTTTCTACGCTGACTTTTATAAATTGATTATCCAAAGGCACATTTGATAATCCGCCGTAAGGCGCGTGCCTATCTTGTTAACCCATTGGGACAAACTATCCCAATGGGGTTAGTGCGTCCCCTTTTTTTATAAATTAGAGGACTTCACTATGACAACTTCAAATAATATTGACCGTTTTTTCAATGTTCACACAGAAGCCATGGGCTATTTGAGTGGTTTTGAAAAACGCAACGGTCGTAACGGTGCTTTTACTGTTGTGACATTTTGCATGATCGAGGGTAAAGCCTCAAATGCCGATAGTCTGTACGTAAGCTGCACAATTAGCTGTCCCAAAGCGTTAGAAATACTAGAACCCTTTGGGAGCGAGATTAACAATCGTGACATAAAAGTGTTTTGTGGTCTTCGTATTGCGAAGTATCGAGCAGAGCCTTTTATGTATCCAGCAACTAGCCCCAAGGCTGGGCAATTGGGTGTTAATTACTCGTCGAATTTGATTCGGGTTATGTATCTTAAGGTCGCAGATCGTGAGATTAAATTGCCTAAATCGGAATCACAGGTAACGACGGATTACGGTATACCCGCGCAATCCAAAGCTAAGCATGTTCCATCGTCCGCTGAGCGCCCTCGTCAAATCAAGTTGAGCAAAAGTGATCCTCATTTTGAGGTGATCAAGCAAAGATTGAAAGATGATGGTTATGAGTGGAATAAAGATGAGTTTTGTTGGGAGCTTCCAGCCGTCACGGTGGCAGTGAACAATCAAAGCGGTCAGGGTCCTACTATTGAGGTTCCTGGAGAATCTACGGACTTGCCGATTCGTGTTGAGCTACGTAAAGATGACCCTAATTTTGAGATGATTAAGCAAAATCTTAAAGATGATGGTTATAAGTGGAACAGTGACGAAGAATGTTGGCAGTTGCCGACATACTCTGTTGCTAAGGGTGATCCTAATCGCGCGGTTAAAGAGCGTGATTTGGCGCATTTAGGCTATGTAGATCGTGGTAATGGTGTTTGGAATGTGGCTTTTGGGCGCTCAGCGTACCAAAAGAGCAAACAAAACAGCGTTCAAGCGGCATAGTGTATAATTGGCGCTCAAAGATAGGTTTTCCTATCTTTGAGCCGCTTTAAATCTAGTTATCTCAAAGGGTGCCTAGCTTTAAAACGGTTCCCAGTCTCGCAGCTGTCTCTGCGAACCTTTAAGCCCCTTGTGGGTTTGGCGTCTCGATTGAGTTTAAACTGACGCAGCGTAATTGCTACTCAAGTGCTCCTCGGAGTAGTCAGCAAGTTCTTTCGTTTAGTTCATGATCTCCTCAGATCTCTTGCTGTTGGCTCCCCCAAAGTTGGAAACTTTGTCCTCTGCGCAAGCAGTCAAATGAGCGAGTGAGTCTATTTATAGGCTCGCTCAATCTTTTTTCGTTAAGTGGCCTCATGTTACCAAGCGCCTTGCTAAAATTGGCTTTTCTATGTTTAGTCGCTTTTAGCAAGGCTCTTTAGCCACTTTTCTTCCTGGCGCGACCGCGCGCGCTGTCAAATACGTGGACTCGTTGTGCAGAATTGACTGCGCACGATTGGGATACCGCTTGTAAATGTTTTGGCAAGGACATTACATATGGTTATTGGTGCTATGGGATGGTGCTGCTCAAAAAATTAAAAACCGGAGTCGATTGGCTTCGGTTTTTTTTGCGTTGATTTTAAGGGAGGGATATTATTTTCTTCGCTATGGAAGATCTTCTGGCTTAAGATTTGGCTAGTTTGTTAAAGTTGACACCTAAATTAGGAGAAATGCCGTCTTATGATTTATCAAGCTGAAAGGTTTGGTCATAAGTCAATTCCCTTCGGGATTAGCATTGATACTGGTGATTTCGTTGAAATCGGCAATGCTAAACGAGGCCGGAATTGTCAATGTATTTGTCCGTCGTGCGAGCAGCCTTTACAGGCATGTCATGGCAATGTTAACGATTGGCACTTCAAGCACGATACCAAGGGGGTCGATGAAAATGATCGCCCTATTTGTGATTTTTCAATTTGGCCCACTTTGCGTAAGTTTGCAGCTCAGACGGCTTTATCACAAGGCCTGACTCAATTAAAAACACCGGCTTTATCACGCTCTTTGAAGGGGTATACCCAAGAAGTAACAACATCTAATCTTTGTAATGTCCGTTATGTTAAGTCTGAAGATTGGACTGACTTGACTGCGACCTTTCCTGAGAATAAAGCCTCAAGCCGTGTGATACGTATATTCTTTACGTATCCAGGGCGCGATGGTGAAACCGAAAGTGAGGGCGGTAAGAATGGTTTACTTGAAGTGTCACTGCTTGGTGTTTTTTCTTTCCTGAAGTCCAAAACGCTGCACAAGGACATATTCGCCAATGCCGTCTGCCAGTTGTTAGCTGAGACTATTGATTGGAAGGTTTGGGTTTACCACCCTAGGCAGAACGAAATTATGGCAAGACTTGAAGCTATTGCGCAGACTTCAAATGGTGATGGTCGAGGTGAGCGAGCATTGTTTACTGATGATTTTGGGCTTAAACGCAAAGGGCTGCTAAAAGAAAACCAAGTGTCCCATGGAAGTGGCGCGTCAGATTGGAATGGTATATCTTTCGTGACCCCTTCATCTTCGGCTATAACCACAAGAACCTTTTACGGCCACGCCATCAATCGTTTAGGCGGCAGCTCTTCTGCAGTCTACACAGCATTTGTGTTGCCTGGTTTGTCATCTGAGTATTCGATACTCCATCTAAGTTATCTTTCAGGAACGATCGAGGTTCATCAAATTTCAGGTCAACTCTTCCAGAGCAGGCCAAGGTTTGATGTGTTTAGTCTTCAGCAGTTGAGTGAACGCTTGAACGGGCAGGAGGCGGGATTAACGTTCTTTCAGCTTGAAGTTGGCGTGTTTAATTGTGAGAATTTGGCTGAGTATATTTACAAGGCGGCTGTTGGTGAGCTTGGAGTCCAAGTGAGTGCTGTAGCTTTTCAGGCATGCCATGAGGGCGCTGAGGGCTGTTTTCGGAGAGAAAAAGCTAGGGCTATCTTCGGCAGTGATCTTTGTGGCGGGTTAACTGCCGTTGGGGCTTCTTCTCGAATTGTTATGCCGAACTACAAGTAGCTTCGTAATGGCCGGCCGCTCGGAGTAATTTGTAGGAGAGCTTGCATATTCCGCTCAACGTGATTATCTGTACCGCTTAACGTGATCACTTAATTCACTTCATGCAACTAAGATGGCTAGGGGCGCTTCCTGGAGAAGCCTTTGCGAGATTCGATTAATTCATTCATAGGAATATTACCTATCGCGAGCTCCACATATAAGGAAAATTATGAATAATGCAGCTAACCCGCAGTCCGATGAAAAGTCTATCGAAGCTCCTTCTTATGAAGTCGATGCTTTGCTCCAAAAATTAGGCGTTGTTGCGAATAACACTATTTGGAAGAAAATTGACAGCGTAATTCGGGTTCAGGGCTTAGTCGGTAAGGTCAAACCTTATAAGAACGTCGTATATTTTGATTTGAGAGGCGGCGAGGGTGCTTTGACGGTGAAAACTTCACTTGATATGGCGCCTCGAGAAGGTGACCGCTTGGTCGTAGAGGGGTTGCCCATATTGCGAGCCTCGAAGTTTTTTACCGGCCTGGATGTGCAGATCGAAGGCAGGCCTGTGGCTAACTGGGAACCATTAAACCAAGAACATGACTCCCTCGATCGTTTTAACTTGCATAAATCAAGCTATCACACACTTCATAGTTGTTTGTCGAATACACCGCTGGAAAAGTTTGGAATTTTTGGTACTGAAACGGCGATCCGCGATGTTCTGTCAAATCTCCCCGATGACTCCGTAGCCAATATTTCTACGCATGTTGTGCGTGTTTCGGATCAGCATTCAATGGTTGAAGATATAGCAATGGCGGTGCACTGTTTCGATGCTTTCGCTGTTGTAAGGGGTGGCGATGACGCCAGTCTGGAGATTTGGAATAGAGCTGAGCTTGTTTATGAGCTCTTGGCGCTTGATATGCCATTCTATTTGGCACTTGGACATAGTCACAGAGTGACTCTGGCAAATCAGTACGCTGATGAGAGTTTTCCTACTCCGTCTGCTTTTGGAAGCTCTATGAAAGGGCACATTCAGGGCCTTGAAGAGCGAGAAAGGATGCGCCAAAGTGTCGATGAGCTTCAGGCAAGGTGCTTAGATTATGAGGTCCGAAACAGGTCTCTTTTAAATGCGGAGCAGCAACTTCTTGACGCGGTTTCGAGCGAAAAAAGAAAACGTCGAAAGGCCATTTTCTTTGCTGTAATCACGATTCTAATTGTTGGGTTTTACTCCTATTTGACTTAACCTACCGTTTGGTGAAAAAGTGGAGCTCTATATAGGGTGCGAGCTGGGGTGGGGGTTTATAGTACTTTTCGAGTCTGCAGGTCGTGTATAAGGGGGGTACCAAAGTGCTTCAGTTTTTGTGCGCAGGTTGGTCTGTAATCATTGGTCATAACTATAAACAGTTTATACTTGGTCGAGGCTTGTAAGGGTGAAATCGACCATGACATGCTGCCCTTGGCCGCCTGTAAAATTCATTTCAAGTCAATAAGTGTTGAGAGCTCACTGGTCCAATTAGTTGTGAAACTCAACCAGCTCTGTACTAAAGCTAATACCCGTTAAGTCATTTGATTCAACAACCTCCTTGAACCAATCATTACAAAATAATGTTATGCAGGGTTCGTCGGGTGTTTTAAATACCCGGTTATCAGCGGCATCATCAAAAAATCCAATTTTCTCAGCGGCGCCCAGCTCTTGCAGGATTTTGGGTCGATAGGTTTTTGACGGATCGGCATTCACCATCGTAAGGCAGTTGAATATTCCCCAGGCTTCACCATTAACGGTAATTGGAAGGATCTCACCAAGTCCCTCAAGCGACGGGGCCAGTAGTCGAAGCGCTTTCGGCGATAAACAAAGTGAAGGGCCAACCCAGGTTCGAATATCTGGGCTAGCATCATCATCACAATCATCTGAACTGTATAGTTCCACATCAAACCCTGGCCACCAGGCTTTCATCGATAAGTTGTGGCGCTCAAACGCCATAAGTTGATCGAAGTCTGCATCGCTTGGCGCTGACTCAACAACGTCAAGAATGTCGAGATTGAGTGACTTAAGGCCATCAAGATTATCGCGAATAGCGTAGACATTTGGCATTACTTAACACCTGTGGCTTTTGGGATTACTGTTTTGGGTTCATGTTGTTGTAAGAGTCTACCAATGATTTGAAGTTGAGTTTTTATCGTATCAATATGACTTAACACTCTGATGGAGCGACTAACCCAGCGTTCATAATCTTTCGTGTGGTATTTCAGGTGTCCGCGCGATTCGGGCATTGACCAGTGTGGGGTGTATTCGTCTTTATGGAGTAAATAGACGCCATTTGCAGGGTCATTAATGCGAATGCCGAAACTGTGGAGGTAAGCGCGAGTTCTAGCGTTCACCTCTTTCACCTTGCCTGTGCCCGGAACGATGTGGTGTGCTGTGTGAAGTCGACTCGGTTTTATCTGGCCTTCAGCAAACATGTACGACTCAAGGACGCTTGTGGGGTGGTGTGCTTCTTGGCGTAACAGTCTCACCGCCTTAACTCTTTCTGCTCCGAATCCTCGGGTTGCATCGAGACCGCGTTCGCGGTACTCCTCCAGCTGGCCTTGAACCGAGGCTATAGCATCAAGTTTCCGTCGTTCGGCCGCCAAATAGGCAAGAGCTTCCGCCTTCTCGGCGGCTTGCTTCGCATTCAACTTCCCTTTGATCTTGATTGTATCAAAGTGCTTTTCGGCCATCTCCTCGTATCTGGCAATTGCAGCCTCGAAAGGTGATAGTTCATGATACATTTTGGTTGTTCTGACGCCGTTGTGATACTCCAATTTCATGGATATTCCTTAAGTTTACGGGGCG
>NZ_CEXWTU010000263.1:0-6229 GCF_982758155.1 Marinagarivorans sp.
GCGCTTGATCGCAAAGCTGATTACTAGCGGCCAAGTGACTGCGCTGGGTGAAGGTAGGGCTCGCCGTTATTTTGGGATAGATGCTCAAGCGAGCTGCGGTGTACTGGCCGCTAGTGTCGATACCTTCCCGCCTTTCATTCCATTGTCTGCCGATAGCCAAGACATACTGGCTTATATCAACCAGCCTCCAGAGGCACGCAAGCCGGTAGGTTATCAGAGAGATTTTCTCGATAGCTACCTCCCTAATAAGACCTGGTATTTGTCGGCGTCGCTGCGCCGCCAATACATAAAATGGGTCGGACGATTGACGCTGACAAGCCGGCAGGCACTTACAGTCGCGCCATTCTTAACCGGCTGCTGATCGACTTATCGTGGGCGTCAAGTCACTTGGAGGGCAATACTTATTCTCGGCTCGATACACGCGAGCTCATCGAGCATGGCACGGCGGCGCGCGGCAAAGCTACCCTCGAAACACAGATGATTCTGAACCATAAAGCGGCAATCGAATTGATGGTCGAAAATATCGATAGTGCGCAATTCAACCGCTATACGCTGATGAATCTGCACAGCGCGCTGGCGGAAAATTTGTTGCCGAATCCCGCCGACGAAGGCCGCATTCGCCATCACGCCGTCGATATTGGCAAAAGCGTTTATCGCCCGCTCTCAACACCACAGCAAATTGAAGGCATGCTGGAAGTGCTCCTGGATAAAGCCAGTCAGATCACCGATCCGTTTGAGCAATCCTTCTTTATGATGGTGCATTTGCCCTATCTGCAGCCCTTTGCCGACATCAATAAGCGCACTTCGCGATTGGCCGCGAATTTACCGCTATTCCGCGTAAACCTTTGTCCGCTGACTTTTTTGGATGTACCGGAGCAGGCCTACAGTCGCGCTATTTTAGGTGTGTACGAAATGACCCGAGTGGAGCTGCTACGTGACATTTACGTCTGGGCTTACGAGCGTTCTACGCAGGAATATCTGGCCATCAAGCAAGACTTGGCAGAGCCCGATCCCCTTCGATTATTTTGGCGCAATGTCATCAAGCAGACCATCCGCGAAGTTGTCACGCAGCCAAAGCTTGACCCGCTTTTATGTATTCAGCGAGCGGTGGAAGAACGAGTTCCCGAGGGTGAGCAAGCCAGTGTGCAGGCACTGATTGTCGAAGAGCTCCGCAGGCTGCACGAAGGAGTACTGGCGCGCTACGGTTTGCGGCCCTCTGAATTCATTGCTTGGAAGGTGGTGCATGCTCATTAATGGATTCGGGTTTGATTTTGGTTTTTGAGGTGCTATGTAGCTTCGTATTAATGCGCAGTAAAAAAATAAAGAAATTTTCTTCAGTATGATGTGCATGTCTTCGAAAGTGTTATGCAGTAGCGGCAGAGTAAAACTGGCTGAAGCTCGCCGTGAATATTTCTCGACATTATGCTCCCTGCAATGTTTACCATTCACATCCCTTTAAACGTCTATACGCTCTACATCGGCTTCCTGGCTTTGAAGGTTCCAGCCAGCTTCACTCTGCCGCTTTTGGATTTCTAATATCGCTTTATTTGTATTTTTTTAGGCGCCATAGCGCCATTTAAGGTTTGTTAGCAAAATAAGTACTTTGCTTTTTTGGAAGATATAGGGCGGTATGTAGCTATGTATTGCGAAATCTATTCGATGTGCGCCCAGGTTGATATGGGTGTCCACAAATATACCCTCGGTCGTTTATTTGGCATTGCGCCCATCTACAAAGCTATTAATTTACTATAACTCTACTGGCTATCCAGGAATCGCTCAAAGGCATCTTTAGTGAGATTAACCGGGTTGGGCAGCAACCCTTCATTCCCATAATTATAACTATTCATGTGATAGACCCAACCGTCCCGGTGAAGAGCGCTGCTGCCGCTCAGTTGAATAATATTATCGAGGGTGGGAGGCAAACGAACATTAGATACAACCGTATTATTTTCTCGCAAAGCAAAAACAGTGTTTCCATATGCCTTCTCACCCAAATTAGGGCTCGTGACGTAAGTATAATCATTATATTGATTGAAAGCTGATAGCTCTCTGGCCTCTATTAAGCCGGTTGTACCATAATCAATGATGCCCACTCTCCCGTCGTCAGTTAGGTAGGCAAACACCGAGAGCTGCTGTATGTTCTCAGCCAAAGTAACACCTGAGCGCTCATCCACAATCTCGCCTTGTTGATTCAAATATATGTGGCGTAATAGCTGAGGTGTAACACTAACCGCATCGCTTAGCTCCACACGGTAGTCCGCGAACGAGGTAAAGACTCCCCCCCCCTCATTAACAATGAGTGTTGTTGTTCTAGCGCTCACAACACCAACCATTTCGGTAATATTGCCGAAATCTTGTAGGATAATTGACTCGTTACCGTTCCTATAAGTCCTAAGCTGGTTGTCCTCAGTCACCACATGAGCCTGAATATTTTCTGACGCCACCAGCTTGATTGGTTGATCCAGAACTTCACTAAAATAATAAGCATCTGATTTAATTTGTAAATCCTCCTCTAAATAGACAAACGAATTATTCTCACGGACAACAATCTCTGAGCGATCGGACCCTTGATATACCTGCGTTGCGCTTAACCAATCATTTTGAGGCACTACAAATACGACCTTTTCTCGCTCAAAGGTGTGCCCCAGCACGGTTGTCACTTTTACAGCGAACACCCATCGTTCAATCTCTGTCACCTCGGGCGCCTCAAAGCTCAAGCTAAGCCCGCTAGCATCAGTCTCGTAACTAGATTCCCCCGCCGTCTGCTGCCAGCTTATGTCAGCTATCTGATCTGAAAGGAAGTTCAAAGGTTCAGTATTTAATGCGACTTTAATTACATGGGTTTGATTAGCCGGCAGGGTTAATGGCGGGCCTACGTAAGGCACTTCGGCGTATGTAGGCATATTGATGTATTTTGCTTCGCCGTCGACAAGACCGACAAAAAAATTGCAACAAGCATCGAGCGTGGGCTTGGTGATCAAGCCAGAGAGCTCCTTCAGCTCACCATTTTCCAACACGGTATACTTAAAGGGCTCATTCTCGAAGACGTACTCAGGGACTGTGTATTCACTGCCACCAAAGGTTACCGACCTAGTTTCAGCCTTGGCCTCACCGGTTTCACCACTACACCCCATCAGTAAAGTACTTAATGCCAGCACTATCATTGTAACTATTTTCATTTGAATACCCTATTACGATTATGTCAATTTTTAGAAATATTAGGCCAAGTGATTAATGCGAACAGAAGAAAAATAAACTACATTCAATTTCACCAGAATACTTGAGGTCGTGTTTAGCTAGTTCCCACTTAAATGGATTTTATTGTGCATGAGCCTAAACATCAAAAATCACGGAAAATTCATTCCTCATTCTAATTCACAAGCGAAGAATTAATCTGTTAAAAAATGTACGATTGCCAATACACTAAAAAATGGCGCAGGATACTCAACTCAACTCAACTCAACTCAACTCAACTCAACTCAACTCAACTCAACTCAAGTTTGGTGGTGATTGAGTTGTTATTGCTGACGCGATAACAAGATAGTGGGGCAAGCACGGTCTTAGAGCAATACGCCAAGAATCGTAGAACTATTTTTGATTGCTCAGTACTGTCGTAGGTATAACGTGGGTGTCCTAGATGCGCTGATTGTCGAAGAGCTCCGCAGGTTGCGCGAAGGAGTGCTGGCGCGCTACGGTTTGCGGCCCTCTGAATACATTGCTTGGAAGGTGGTGCATGCTCATTGATGGATTTGGGTTGATTTTTGTTTTTGATGAAAAATGGCGACGCATCGTTTAACGTGTAAATTGATTGCACAGTGGGTATGTTGTTTTTTTAGTCTTGTCGTTGGGGTTTTTAGGCGGAGTTGGGTATAAGGTTTTTCCTTGGAGTGCATGTCCTCGATTGTTAATGCAGTACGGCAGGGTAAAGCCAGCTGAAACTCGCCGTAAACCCATCATGGGGGCTCCGCAGCGCAATCCTTTGCGCTGAGGGTTTCTGCTAGCTTCACCCTGCCGCTAACGCTTTGGGCACTTTTCTTCCCGAAAACACCAAAGTGCCACCTATACTCATTTGTTGGCGTGAAAAGTGTTTCTGCTTTTTGGGTGATAGGGCAGTATGTGCTCTTAATATCCGCGCTGCGGAATCATGTTGAAGTTTGCTAGTAGAGTGATATGGATGTCTTCAAATGCGTCTGGGCAGGCTGTAATCTGAAAGTCTGAATCGTAGCCGATATTGTGCCGATCGCCTTGGTTTAATAACGTTGATTGCTTGAAGAGGCTAACTTGGTGGAAATAGGTACACACTCTAATTTAGTGTGTACCGCTAAGGATTTAAATTAGATTGAGTTTATGATCCACCGAGACCAAAGTAAAAAGTCAGGGTGGCTTGGTTGCCACTTGTCGCAGGCTGAAAGCGGATAAAGTGCTCGACACTATTATCTGACCTGGCAGCCATGTGGGGTAATCCGCGAGTGAAAGCGGACTCTATCGATAATTGATGTTCATTCATTTCGCGATCGACAATCATTTCGAGTGGCGCGATCAAACGGTAATCTTGCTGAACTTTCGGGATGAGTTGGCCGATATTGTTAAGCGCTGCTGTAAAGCTTTGCTGAGTCAATTGCTTTATACGATATGTGACTTCGAAGTTGTACATGGAGCAATATTTTTGCTCAAGCACAGTAACGTCGCCATTTTTGTATTCGATAGTGTGAGTGACGGTGTGCTCTAAACTTGAGGGGTCTCTACCTTTTACTCCGGGGAGTACGCTTCCATTCTCAATTGGAGTAATTGAAGTTATTACTGCATGCGGATAGGAACAGTCTTTCGCTTGTCCAGTTTGAATGGGTTGAGCAGAACATGCATTTATGGGCAACATTAGCAGTATTAAATACAGCGTGGCTTTATTTAGCATATTCCTCTAACTCCATTAATAAAACGAATTGGCAGTAAAATTGTGCGCTTGTTGTACTCGGATATCGCTTTCCCGCTGGGCTTGATTTCAAGGTGCCAGTAAGAATTACTTTTGCTTGTTTCATCAATAAATTTAGCAATATAGCCTTCTTTTTGAAGGGATTTACACGCGTTGGTGAATTTCGGGAGAGAAAAATTCTTATTCACAGCTCTTGTCGAGTTTAACCCTATATCAATCACATTCAGTTTTTCATAATCTGCCTTGGGTGCGCAATGCAACGATACACGTCTATTTTGCTTGGCTAGCTCGAGAATTTTATCGGTCATCAGTTCAATAATTTCATTGTCGCTTTTAGTTTTATGCTTCCGATAGACTTCTAGCACTTCGTCGCCGGCTGAACCGTATAGGTCAATTTGCCGCTGCAGGCTTATCTTGGCGTTCTTCAGCACAATGGATGCTTGGTGGGCTGGAAATCGAAGAGTCGATGTTATTACTGCATGCTCCATGCCTGCTTCTTTCAGTGCTAGGCGGATTACATTTTTGCTGTATTCAGATACCAGCTGTCTCTCTTTCGGAATGTCCTTGTAGGTTACGAGCAGTTGGGATAACCCAGCTTTGCTACGGATTGTTTGCGTGGTGACTGGCGCCACTGGCTGGTGCTTTGACTGCAGCCGTACACTGGCTTCTGCGGCGTTCTGCTCTTTGGTGTCAATGTACATAGTGAGATAACGAAAGGTTTTACCATTTGGGTCGACGCGTCCATCAGGGCTGTTCATTCCGACAGATTTTTGTTGGAATTCTTTAATAGCGCTGATTGTGTTGCTTCCAATTAGGCTGTCTTCTACTAGCTTTGTGCTATTTTTTTGGCTATTAGCATTGAGGTGAATTTGATTAAGTTTAACGTCGGCGCGCTGATTTCAGGCGTTCGCACCTACAGATCGCATGATTCCTTTCTGCATGTTTCTTCCTTGCATTGTGTTGAATTACAAAGTGTGTATGAAGGATTCCTCCATCGCTCGTAATTTACAATAAAAGCCAGCTGTTTACAATCGACAGGTTATTGCCCATTTAGAGATATAGCAAGCAAAGGAAGCCCTGCAAAACTTCAATTCTAAGTACATGCAGGGGCTAGATGGAGCGCAGATACAGGGATAGTCACTCTAAATTTCGAATCGGTAAATGTTAGGTAAAACGTTTCTCTAAAATGACTTATTGGTGAGCTGATAAAATTGTTAAACTTAACCGCTACCGATATTTATCGCCATCCAACGGTATCGCGTAAGCAAGCTTCCGAAGCTGCAACTGCAGCATGGTAAT
>NZ_CEXWTU010000264.1:0-6210 GCF_982758155.1 Marinagarivorans sp.
CCGGCAGTAGTCAAATTGCCGTAGTTCCCAGCGCGGGGCCTGCCGCAGGAAACCAAGATTGGGCGAAATATTACGACCAACGCTTGGCCGCAAGTACCACGCGATTATGGAATAATATTGATATGGTTCCGCACGCCTGGGAAGTCAGTTTACTAAGTAAGATCCCAACACTGTATAGCCCAGCAATTCCGGCCTCCGTTTTAATTAAAGGGCTAACAGACATTGCCATTTTAAATTCTAAACTCGCAGGTGTTATGCTACACGAATGCTGTGATACACAGCCGCTAATGGGCACCATTAATACCCAACTAGAATTAACGCTCAGCAATATTATTACCTACCTAGAGGTAACGCTCAGTAATAATGTTATTGAAAAAGTCGGGCAAGAAAAACATTGGTCCGCGCTTGAAATTGCGCTACTAAAAGATGCTATTGATGATTTAATAAAACAACTTCGCGCTAAAAATTCAGCCGAAAAATTCTTAGTTAAAGAACTACACAAACACTTTTCCGGTCTTACCCTTAAAAAACACTCAACCCACGCCGGCCCCATTAAAAGCATTTATGATTTTATTGAGTTTCTACTACAAGCCGCTTACCAGCACACCTCTGCGTACAGTACGCTAATGGGTATAGAAGCCTTTACCGATTTAGCAACCGAGATTAACAAGCAAAACCAATAACGCATTAACGCATTAACGCCGCAATCGATTTCAACCTTGAAGCCACCGGCTGCGGCGCTATGCTCACCTCCCCACCCAAACAGCACATCAGCCTAATGCCCCTTACGCGGAGACCAGGCTTGAATAAAAATCAGATAACGCTTGTTTATCATGATTAAAGTGATCATCTATCCAAGCTTGATAACAATCCTGCGCCTGCATCACAGATAGGTTCCCATTCAATCGCTGGCAACTGACATGAGCCGCGAAAATACCCGACATCAATGCTTTCAGCACACCGTGTGAACTAGCCGGGTCCAGCACAAAACCTGCATCACCGACCTTAAAAAAATTGCCTTGCGAACAATACTCAGCTTTTCGCCAAGTAACATCAGCACCGCGAATCGGGCCAATCGCTTTGGCGTGGGCTAATTCGGCAGGTGGTTTTTTCAAGGGGCGATGCAGTGTTTTTTCCGCATCACCGTGTAGTGCATTATCATTTTCAATTAACTGAAGGTCCGCAGGCGATCCGTTAAACGTTAATTGCGTCCAATGTAATTGCTCTGCATTAATACCCGCCAGCCATAACCAACGATTAGCGCTGGCATTAAAACAAGGATCAAGAAAATCGATCGCGCTTTTTTCCACATAACCATAACGGGCATACAGCGGTTGGCTGTAGGGCGTAACCGCGTGATTAAGCTGTCGCGATAACCAATGGCTGGCACCGGAGGCATCGATAACAATATCAGCTACCCACTCCCCCTGCGGTACAGTACTAATACAATACCTCTCGCCTAACTTCTTAATTGCACTTGCCTTACAAGGCTGAAGTATCGTCGCACCCAACTCAGCAGCGACACCCAGTAATTTTTGATCAAGCGTAGCGCGTGGAATATGAAACCCCTGCCATGGCCCGGCCGCATCACAGCCAAAAGGCTGAAATTGGCGTTTGCCGCAAGCCTCCTGCCAGTGGCCGGTAAAACGCGTAAACTCATTAAGCCACTGGGATGTGAGCCCTAACTGCAGTAATAGGGGCTCGATGCCGGGATGTAAAGATTCCCCTGGCCGGTGCCGAGGAAAAGCTTGCTGCTCAATAAGGGTAACGCTTAAACCATATTGGCGCGCACTAATGGCGGCGGCCGCACCGGCAGGGCCACCCCCAATAATCACTACCTGTACATCCGCCATTGCTAAGCGTCTTGCAGCGCCCACTGGCTTCGGCGCTGCGAACCATCGCCTTGCTTAAGCCGCATTAACACACCGCCATCCGTACCCACAAACACCACCCAGCTAATAACCACTTGCCGTGTTGTGTAATGGCCACTGGCATCCGTATTGGTCGGCGCACTCACATTAACTTGCCCATTAAAACGATTATTAAAACCTTCAACACGATATATAGGGCCGGTTAATTCGGTATTCGTTTGTTCTTGCGCCTGCTCTAACTCAACATCCAGTGCAGCCACGGATTTAAACGATACGATATGCGCATTTTCTTTATTATCAATTTCACCAATTGCACGATAAGTGCGTAACATGGTCAATAAGCGCCGCTGATATTCTTCAAAAGAAATTTTCGCAGTTTGTGCGATAGATAACTTCCCTTCTAGCGCATTACGCGTGTAATCCGCGCGTGGGTAATCGGGGTATTGCACCGTAATATTTTCGCCATTTTGCTCGGTAATATGTGGCCCGATTAAGCCATCCCAGCTGGGCTTATCACCAACACCCATTTCATCATCGGTCAGCGGTACTACGCTACCCGCCGAAAAAGGCACTTCAAAAAAGGTGCGTGTCGTATCCGGTGCAGCCGCTGGCCAAAAGGTACTTAGTGCCGCACATAACTTGGCATCTTCAGGGAATGGGCTACCCAAACCATAAGCCGCTAAATGATTCGTATTTTGGCCATCTTCTTTTTGGGTATCAAAGCTGGTATCCCAACCCGGTGCAAAAACACCTGCGGCCCCGTCGGGCAAAAAGGTATTGCGCCGTGTATTGGGCATTTTTCTAACGTTATTGGGTAAACCATTCGATGGCGTTTGCACTAATGAAACTATCGCACTACCGGTAATATCATCGGCAACAAAAGGTGTACTCGGCATTTGAATATTAGCCGCCATGCGAATATCGGATAGCGGAACAGGCTCGGCTCGCCATACACTTTCCCAATATCCATTGTCCACCAACCATTGCCACCAACTAGGCAACTGACCATTATTCGCTTTATTGGGTATTTCGTTTTTCCACCACTGGTAAATAAAACGCTGGCGCACTCGCGGGAAAAAGTCGGGGGCAGAAACCAGCGAATAAGCACTTACGGCAGCTAAGGTTTGACCATTATTTTGAAGTGGCTGCTGGCCATCATGTGTTATTACGGGGGTAATAAAACCATCCGCCGCAAAGTCTAAATAATGCAGCGCGGTATAACCGCCTTGCTTAGTAATATTTATCACATTAGGATTATCACTTAAGCTTGTAGTGCTGCCATCATCTTCAACCTGCTCGCGCACGTGAGCATACTCCGGCCATGGCCGCGCGCCCTGCTCGGCCTGCATAGCCAAGCTTGGCGCAAAAGAATCGTAAAATACACTACTACCATCCGATGACATTTCCGGGCTAGTAAAACCAACGGGTCGATTATTATCTGTCGCAGCGGCCACTAATGGGTGCGGTACAGGGCACAACAAGCCCTCACCAAAATCGTTAGCTAATTGCCAGCCGGCTAGGTTTTCACTTAAACGGTATGGCGCCTCGCCGAGTGCACTTTCGGGAATCCCCGCGTTCGCTTTATCGTTTAGTAAATGGCCAAATTTTTCGAGCTTTTGATTATAGTGCTGCGCTTGCTGGTCAACCTCAAGGCTTAAGCCCTGTAAACATTCATCGCCTTTAAACAACTTATGCAATGGCACCCAAAAACTATTCTGGCGGTCGTCAATGCTAGTGCTACCGCTACTTGTACTTAAGCTATCCGCAGGACCAAACACATCCTTTCGCCCTTTCGCCCGCACGGCAATATACGGTGAATAACGGCAAGGCAAGACGCGAATACTGTGAAGGTCGTCCCCTTCCACGAATGGGCTAAAACCCCGAAGCTCCGGTTGATATTGCGCCGGCGCCGTGCCTACGCGCGCAATACCGGTACGCGAAAAACACTGATCGGCATATTCGCCATGCACCGTTGTACCCGCCGTGCGATATTCAACGCTAAAACTACAAACCGCTAGCTCTACCGGCGCACCGTCCGAAAACCCCAACTGCTCACGCGCTTGCTGCTCCAGCGATTCAAATGTGGCACCGACGGCAGCAAAGATAAAGTTTTCAAGAGTGTCCAATAACGCCAAACTGGGGAAGTGCATTAACTCAAAGCCATCGGGCGAAGCAATAACATTAGGCGAAGCCAACGCATGGTAAAGCAAGCTTTGCGCGGGAATACCCGGAGTCACCAATAACTGCCCTTCGCTATGAAAGTCCTCAAAGCCAGGCAGGGTGTAATCAATATCCAGCAACGCGGAGGTTAAATGGTCGCTCAATAACGGCGCGTCCATAGCCTTTAGCCCCTCAATATCAAATACCCAACCCTGATGATTAAACAACGCCACCCAACCGGGGTCCTTCTCAAATAACGCAACAAGCTGTGCTTTAAGTGTGGTAATTAACGCCATAATGTCCGCCTTTTGTCTATTGACTGAGTAATTAGGGGCGAGTATATAACAGGGTATCTTCTTTAGGTGATTTCAACGGTTAGGGATTGATGGCTCGGTAGATCACCGATAAAAAAATTCGCTGCCTAAGGCGATATTTTTACCCGATGACCGCCATTGTCTGTAAACGCTTATCCACCAAGCTGGAAGCAAGTGCCTGTCCTGCTATCTTGTTATTGCTGAATGGTTAACGATTAATCCAGCGAAAAAGTACCGGGGTTATTTTTTGTGGGCAAGGTTTTGGATGTAACGGGTGGCTTGGCGGGTTTAATTTTCAATGGGCTTGGCTAGTGGTTATTGTGCGGCGCAGTTGGTTTAGTGTTTGGGCGTAATATTGGGTAATGTTTTTTTGTTGGAGGATGGGTTAGGGTTGGAGAAGTTTAATTGGCTTGACTGGGCTGAGTTTTGGTCAGGACGGTGCCGGCACGAACCTCTGGGGCACGCGGTGAATACCTCCTTGTACGCTCTGCACAAACATCCTGTTTGTGACGGCCCCAGAGATTCGTTCCGGCACCTTTTTATCCACGCCCGATCATTACCTGTAAGGTGATTTGAGATGTGACTGGTTAGAGCGTCAGGTGAACCCAAACAGCGACCTTACTGCCGAATGGCTAGGGGTCATTGAAAGCGATGTCGATAAATGCCTAGATGTAGACACAAGCTTGATGTTGGGAGATGGCTATATTTAGTCATTTAGGTATAGTTGTGGACATAAAGGTCTATATGTGACCATGAACGTGAATCAAATGTTAGAAGCTTATGAGTATTAACCAATGGAGTAAAAAGGGTAATTTGTTTCTTTGGTCCTATTCCCCAAAAAAGAAAAATTATCCGGGCTGGCACATGAATGCAGATAAGGAAGGTTATTCTTCTTTAATAGATTATCTTAATGCTCTATTTGAATGCTCTTCAGATAGCTGGAGGACGATATCACTAGATAGGAAGGGCAAAGACCAGTTGTTAGGACACCCTAGAGATCAAAGACCCTCGCATAAACTGGTCATAAAGCAGCATGAGAACCCAAGTGGATGGTCTTTTGAAGTTGATGAAGAGAAAACGTATTTTTCAGTAGGTAAGAACAATCTTAAAATGTTAGTTGATGGAATAAACAATGCAAAAACTGGTAGTTGGGACTTTTCAATAGGAACAAAGAATGGGGAGAGCTTGTGGTTCTGGTAAAGCTTTTAAAAAACAGTTGCACCATTAGCCGTCTAAATCCGTTGCTCCGCAACGCCGGGCTAGGACTCAAAACCGCTGCGCGTTTTTTCGCCGGTAAACAAATAAGTTAGAAGTCCTTAATTATCGACCAAAAGAGACACTCACTCTAAAAAACAATCAAAACTGTTCGCCTGCTGTATCAGACCAAGCAGCATTTTTCAGATAAAGCCGTAGGCCCGCAGTCTTATGACCGCAGGCCAACTAAAAGAGACACTCACTCTAAAAAATAATAAAACTACCCGCCTCCGGCATCAGACCAAGCAATATTTTCAGATAAAGCGCTAAGCCCGCTGCCTTATAACCGCAGGCGACTTAAAACGAGTGCCTGTCCCAGCTATTTTACTGGGCCGCTCAAGCCACCCCTGGGCGCTATGCAAGCGTTCCTGCTTCTTGAATACCCAGAAAATAATCAATTCGCCTTTTTGGTGAGTATGATTCGAGCCCGCCTGAATAGTTACTAGAAAAATCACATACCCGCCATACAGGCAAAAAAAAGACCCTTAAGGTCTTTTAGATTAAAAGCCTTAACTACTGACGCTGAAGTCGGTTCAAACCATTTAAAGCCGCAACGCGATAAGCCTCGGCCATTGTCGGGTAGTTGAACGTGGTATTCGTGAAATAATTAA
>NZ_CEXWTU010000265.1:0-5400 GCF_982758155.1 Marinagarivorans sp.
ATGCACAAATATGCCGGCAAATTGATCATTTTCTGGGCCGTTCAAGCCATCGGCAACTGCTCCTGCGTTGCCCTAATAAGTGACATCCATGTCACGATCCCTGGGCACTATGCAAGCGTTCCCGACGCTTGAATGCCCAGAAAACAATCAATTCGCCTTTTTGGTGAGCGTCATTTCGACCCTACCTGAGTAGTTACTATTCTCTACGATAAGGGCTTTCCTCCTTTTCATGAATTCATGGCGCCAGTAGCGGCGCAGCGGGCTTTGCAATGCGGCTCACTTTTGGTTGCGGGCATTGGGACGTACTGCTTTACGTTTTTGGTTTATCGAGACGACAGCCTCAGCAGGCTGCGCTAGCGTGGGCTACATTCTATAAAAGTAGCGTTGTTTGAGGGTTCTATGAGATTGTTTTCGTTTTTACGTTGGTCGGGGGTTTTGTGTGCGGGTAGCCTGATGGCGGCTTGTGGTTCTAGCGGTGGCGACGGACCAGTGACGAATCCCCCTGTGGTGGCTTCGAGCGCGGTTGGGGATTCTAGTGTCGCGGCTAGTAGCTCTAGCATTGCAAGCTCGATAGTGAGCAGTGCGGCAAGCAGCATAAGTGCAATCAGTTCAAGTAGCTCAAGCAGTTCAAGTGATATAGCCGCGGCAATGCCTGAATGCGCATGGCTGGGGCAGCCGCTTGATATCAATAGTCATACTCAGACTTTTACCGTAGAAATCGAAAATTTTGATATCTGTGATGAGTCCGTGAGTGAGTTGACGAGTGAGCCGAACACGGCGGGTTACCGAGATACAACCGTTGGTATTCAACTGGATGCGACGGTATCGAACGGCTACTTCGTGGGTGCTACGGCAGCCGGTGAGCACCTTGAATATACTTTGAACATAGAGGCCGCGGGTTTTTACACACTTACTTATCGCGCGCGGGCGCAGGCCAATACCACGCCCGTTATTGCTGTGAGCGTTGATGGTGAGGCGGTTAATGTGCCTACGGTTTCGGCTCAGGAGTGGGCAGATGTAGCGGTAGCCGGTGTTTATTTTAGTGGCGGCTTACAGGTGTTACGGGTAGCGTTTGATGGTGCAGGTGCCGAGCTAGACGCGATTCGCTTCCAGTCGGAAGAAAACGACGCCTTAACCGCGGTGACGATTGTCGCCAATATGGGGACTGGCCTTAATTTGGGTAATACCTTAGACGTACCGCGTGGCCAAGATTGGGGCGCAACACGTGAATCGAAAGCGTATTTCGAGGGTGTTAAGGCGGCAGGCTTTGATCATGTGCGTATTCCGGTCACTTGGGATGGTTACACCGCCGATACTGCGCCCTATGCCATAGAGGCTGCCTGGATGGCCCGTGTAGAGCAGGCGATTGATTGGGCGCTGGCCGAGGGGTTATACGTTATTGTGAATGCCCACCACGAAATTTGGCTAAAGAATGATTTCAACGCCCAAAAGCAGGCTCGCATCGAGGCCATCTGGCAGCAAGTGGCCGAGCACTTTAAAAACAAGCCCAAGCGTTTGATTTTTGAAATTCTTAACGAGCCACACGGCATGACAATCGAACAAGTGGATGGCTTGAACCCCATATTGCTGGCGATTATGCGAGAGAGTAATCCCGATCGTGCGGTGGTTTTTTCGGGTAGTGGCTTCACGCCATATACCGAACTATTAAAGGCCAAAGTGCCGGCGGGCACACAGCTCATCGGTAACTACCACAGTTATGACCCATGGCAGTTTGCTGGGCAGTGTACGCGTGGCTGGGGCTCCAATGCCGACAAGGCCGATTTGCGAGCCATTTATCAAGCGGTAGCCGATTGGGCTGTAAGCCAGAATTTACCGGCAACTGTGAACGAATTTGGCGCCGCCCATTTGGACTTTGAAAACCCCGAAAATGTCTGTGATGTAGATGATCGCAAAGCCTATTTACGCCATCACGTCGTGTTGCAAAAAGAGTTTGGTATTCCTGGTACAGCCTGGGATGACGATGGCTCTTTTCAAATTTATAAACGCGCCAGTAATACCTGGGACGGAGCTCTGGGGAGCTTAATCTTTTAGTCTGCGCTTTCCACTTTGTTTGATATAGGGCTGCAACCGCAAGGTTGCGGCTTTTTTTGTGTCTGCTGCTCTGTGATTAAAAAAACCTATCGAGGGTATAGCGAGGCCATTGTGCGCTTTAAGGTATGCTTGCCGCATAAAAAGCGATATTTAATCGCGTTAATTCTATAACAACAATGCGTAAACAATACGCAGGCAAAGAGGCAAGAGCGATATGGTTAAGCAAAAGGCACAGTGGCTGAGTGTGGGGTTGATCGCGATCAGTATGGCTGTGGTCGGCATGGCTTGGGCGGAGGATAAAGTCGGCTCCGCGCCAGCGGCCCTGCCCAAAGAGACTATTGGTAATATCCTCTTTCATGATTCAAGGTTATCTAACCCTGTTGGGCAATCCTGCGCTACGTGCCACAAGCCGGATCAAGCCTTTAGCGACCCCGGTAAAGCAACGAGTGAGGGCGCGATAAAAGGCGTGTTTGGTCATCGTAATACCCCCACGTTACTTTACGCCAGCTTCGCGACGCTATTCGAACGCCCTCAATACGAAAATGAATGGATGGGTGGTTTGTTTTGGGATGGGCGCGTGAATACCTTGCAGGAGCAAGCGTTAGGGCCACTAATGAACCCTATTGAAATGAACAGTACCGTGGCTGGCTTGGCTGAAAAACTTCGTGCTACCGGTTATTACAACAACCTTAAGCAGGTGTATGGCGCAGCGCTGGATAAAGACGATAAGGCATTGGTGGATGCGGCGGCTGATGCCTTGGCGGCTTTTCAGCAGACGGAGCAGTTCCACCCTTTTACGTCAAAGTTTGATTATGTCGAATTTGGTTTTGTTGAGTTCACCGAACAGGAGGCTAACGGCAAGCAGATTTTTAATGGTAAGGCGATGTGCATCGATTGTCATTCTGGCCCTACCAATTGTTTACGCGCTATAAGCACCACAATATTTTAGTGCCGCGCAATCCGGCACTCGCATTCTACAGCCAAGCGAAAACCGTGAACCCCCTTGGCGCTGCATTTGTTGATGGCGGCACCCAGGCCAACCCACATTTAAGTGCTAAGGATAAGTTGCTAGCGCGTGGTTTGTTTCGAACACCCTCGCTGCGCAATGTGGTACTCACATCGCCCTATATGCATAACGGCGTCTTTACAACGTTGGAAGAGGTGGTGGATTTTTACAACGACATAGACGCGTTCGAGCCTGAATTCGCAGACAACTCAAGTGGAATGTTAACGAGAAAACTGAACCTAACCGAGCAGGAAAAGGCCGAGCTTGTTGCTTTCCTTAAAACCTTTACCGACGGTTACAGTGTGCCGCCCGAAACACTTAAAGCGCTTAAGGCTAAGCAGAATCAGATGAGGGAGCAGTTGGAAATTCAGCAGGCCAAGTATTTGAAAGAACAACAAGAACGCTTAAAATCGGCTACTCCCAATCAAACGTAACAGCCGAGCGAGCGGGTAGGGTGTATTGAAATGGCTGTATTTCACTGTTTACCCAGAACGACTGCTCGTTGTTTAGCGGGTTGTAGACCAATAAAACGGTGCTGTTATCCGGGTTTTGAAAGGCGACGTGGTGTAGGTTGCCGGCAGCACTTGTGGATGCAATACGCTGTGCGTTGCTGTCCACAAATTTAGCGACCTGCGCGATGATGTAGTAAGACACATGGCGTGTAATTTCACCGTTATTTTCATTAATAGCCAGTGCGCCTTGGCAGTTGAGGCAGCCGCGCGCTTGGCTTGGTGGTGTGCTGGCAAGGTTCCATTCAATCACTGTGCGCGCCCAGTTGCGGGTTGCGCCTATAACAACGTTCTCCATATGCCAGCCAAGGTCGCCATCAAAGCTACCTTCTGAACCTGTCCATTGCTCTGTGAAATACACATCTTTGCCGGTGTTTATTTTCACATCCGTAAGTGCACTAATATCGCCGCCGTATAAATGGAATGCGGAGCCGCTTACATATTGGCTGCCGTTGGCGACGGCTTCTGCGTAGTCTGGGCGGTCGCAGTTGTGGTCGAATGCCAAAATTTTAATGCTGTGGTCGCTGCTGGCTAATGCTGGGCCTAAATGGTTTTCAACGAAGGCTGATTGTTCGTCAGCAAACATTTCTAGGCTGGGTTCGTTGTGGTCATTCAGTGGCTCGTTTTGCGGGGTTAGCGCCCAAAAGTGAATGCCGTGCTCTGCCATGGCATCAAAATACTTCACAAAATAGCGTGCATAGGCGGCGTAGTATTCGGGTAGCAGGTGGCCTCCAATCCAGCTTTGGTTATCTTTCATCCAAGGGGGTGGCGACCATGGCGTAGCCATTAGTCTGATTTCTGGATTGATGGCTAAAATTTTCTTAAGCAGCGGGACTTTATCGTCTAAATCGGGCCCGTTAAGGCTAAAGTTCTGCATGTTCACGTCGCCGGCAGTGCTGTTAAAACTGTAAAGCGAAGTACTTAAGTCGGAAGCGCCTAGGGGCACGCGCAGCACATCAATGCTATTGCCGCTTTCAGGATCAAAAAGCTCCAGTAGTAAATTGTGTTGCGCTGTTGCTTCAAGTTGCGAAATAGCCAGTGCCGCGCCTTGGGTAAGAGCAAAACCAAAGCCTTCCATTTGCTGGTAGCGCTGCGTGGTATCTACAGTAATTTGTGTGGCCGCTTGGGGGATGGCATCGCTACCGTTGTTTGCTGGTGAAATATCTGTTCGCGCTAATAGCTGGCTCTGGTCCCCGCGGGTAAGCCAGGCGGCAACGGTTTTTGTGGCGGGAGCTATTACGGTAATAATAAGGTCGTCTGTTGCGGTGTGGTTTTCACTATCAGTTAGGGAGAGGGTAACGCGGTGCTCGCCCGCTGGAAGCTCTACCGTAGTAAGGCTCTCGGTGGCGATCGCCGATCCATTCAGTATCCAGTGGCTCAGTGTAATGTCATCTTCGGCGTCGTAGCTGGCTGCGCTATCAAGTGTGACTAACGCAGTGGCCAGATTCGGTTCGAGTGTAATCGTTTGGTCTTCGCCGGCAATAGCAACGGGCGGGCTGCCAGCAAGGGTTGTTACTGCGAAAGTGGTTTGATAACTGCCAATAGTCAGTGTTGCAGTGCGAGCAACAGAAGGCTGCACAGCGGCCTGTAGCAGTAGCTGAACCGTTTGACCGTCGAAAATGTTGGTTGCGGTGCTGCGAAAGCTGCCGCCGTCAATGGCGTACTCGCCACCTTCGATGGTGATAGGCGTTGCGGTATTAATGCCGTTAACGGTGATTATGCTGGAGTATGCATCTTGGTTGAGCGGCGCGTTGAGTGCCGGGCTGAAGGTAAATGCATCCGGAGTTGTATCTGGCTGCTCGCTGGGGGGAATGCTATCGGCTACGCAGGCGG
>NZ_CEXWTU010000265.1:5410-6209 GCF_982758155.1 Marinagarivorans sp.
ATGCACTTGCTCGCCAGGGCCTGTAGGCGGCACAAGGTGGGTGGCGTGAACGTCCATGCTTCGCAGGTGCTATCGGCAACGCAGGCGGATAACAGTAAACCAAGGACAAGGCTCGGTATAAGCTCAAGGCTTTCTATAAGCTTTTGTCGGAGTGAGGTTGTTGGTTTTGACATCGTAGTACCCAGTCATCTGTAAGTCAGCTGTTAGGGTTGGCATCGTAGTCTGGGCGTTAATGCTTTGCGTCCTACTTTACGTGGCAATGCGTGCATTAGTACGCGGTGCGGCCTTTGCGATTGTTTTTCGTGCGCTCGGTCACAGGCGTTTATAGCACTGCGTATCGGCGTGCTGGCCAATCGGTTGTCTGTGGGAGAGAGGGGTCGTGTTGTTTTGGCTGGCTTGCGCTGGCAGTAAGGGCATGTGTTCGTTAATGATGATGCCTGCGCCAGAACGAAAAAAGCCGAATCACAAGGATTCGGCTTTTTAGAAATTGGCTCCGCTTGCTGGACTCGAACCAGCGACCCAATGATTAACAGTCATTTGCTCTACCAACTGAGCTAAAGCGGATTTGCATTCGGTGTTAACCGAAGAGGCGCGCATATTAGCGCCAGGCTTTTTTGCTGTCAACCTTTTTCCAAATGTTTGATTAAACCTAGAAGCCGCCGTTAAACCATCAAAGTCTACGCATCCCCTTGGCGCACCTGGCGCGCGATAAAAATGATTCATCACCAATGAGGTGACTACACATTTTAACTACACGCCATGCACCCCAAGGGAATACGCATCTTTTTGACTCTCAACT
>NZ_CEXWTU010000266.1:0-6180 GCF_982758155.1 Marinagarivorans sp.
TCTTTGATAACGGGCTTTTTTTTGCTTAAATTTTTATAACGCTCGATTTGACGTGTGCTCTCTCAGGCGTTTCTATCCTCATGGGGATAAGGATGGATGCGGCTTTTTGAGGCTGACTCGGAGTTAAGCAGGCTCCGAAACGTACCCGCTTTGGTGTTCCTGTCCCTTTACTTGTGCGGTCATGAGTTCACGTTATCCCTCTGGATGATACTTTGAGGGTAGGTAATGTGCCAAGCGGGGGAGCTTTATGTGTTTTTAGGTGTGAAAGCTTAGCTTGAGTGAAGGTTTACCAAACGTAAGGGGATTAAGTTTGGGGGCGTCGTCACGAGCTATGGTAGGTTAGGGTTGTTCACCTTGAGTCGTAAGTTGAATAACTCAGCTTACGTAAGAATAAATACACACAACTTAGTTAAGCTCAATAAAAGACTGTAAAGTAGAAATGGCACTTTGTGTCGCGCCACGATTGGCGATTAAAAAACAGTTGGAGTTATGACCTAGTTCTTTTTGCCTTTGCTTTGAATTGAATAAGTTTAATAAATCATTTGATATCTTTTCAACTTCTAGAGAATCATGCTGTAATAATGCATTAGCCTTTAGCAGGGCTTGGTTTAATTCTAGTATTCCGAATGTGTTTGGCCCAACTGTAATCGCTTTGCCGAAAAGTGCAGGCTCTAGTGCGTTATGCCCCCCTGTATTGTCAAAGCTTCCTGCAACAGTACAAATATCACCGACGGCATAGAATAATAAGAGCTCTCCTATCGTATCGATTAACCAAATATCGGTATCATTGGATATTTGGCTGTCTTCGCTTCTTAATTTATAGGTTAGGTGGCGTTGTTGAAACTTCTGTTCAAGGGGCCTATAGCGCTCTGGGTGTCTTGGCGCTAAAAGTAGCAGTAAGTGCGGTAGTTGTTTTTTTAGTACTTGAAAGACGTCTAAGAGAAGGTCTTCTTCATCTATATGGGAGCTTCCAATTACCCATGTTACTCGATTATCTAGTGTCTTTTTTAGATTGCTGATTTTATGGCCTAAGTCGGCAGGCATAGCAATATCAAACTTTAAGTTACCCTTAACTGAAACCTTGCTTGAGTTTGCCCCTAGTGATAAAAAACGATCGGCGTTATTGCTTGTTTGCGCTTGTATTTCATCGAATTGATTGAGAGTTAATTTGATTAACGGAGATATTTTTTGGTATTGAATTGTTGATTTTTCGGATAGCCGGGCATTAATGAGTAGAAGTTTTGCGTTCCTTTTTTTTAATTGATAGCAAAGACTTGGCCATAGCTCCGTTTCCATAAAAATAGCAACAGTTGGTTTTAATCGCTTTAAAAATAGCCAGTTACATATAATCGAATCAACGGGTAAGTACGTGTGATTTACGCTGTCACCAAACAAATGTTTGATTTGTTTGGAGCCTGCAGGGGTAAAACTGGTTACTGTAATGGGTGTGTCTGGTAGCGCCTTGATAACGCCAATTATAAAGGGCTTTAGGCTAGTGATTTCGCCTAAACTAGCGCCGTGAATAATAATGCCGTTTTTGGACTTCGCTAACGAGCAGAACCCCAGGCGCTCAAACAGTCGAGATCGATATTCTGGCTGTCTACGGGATCGAATCAAAAGAGCAAGAATAAGTAGTGGGAGCAGTAACGTTCCAATTATTTGGTAAAGCGCTAAAACTAGACGCTGCACAAATTTCCCCTTTAATTTTTCGGAATCACTCGCGGCCCTTGTTATAGTAGGCGCTGTTTCTTGTTGGGCTGAACATCCGCCCTCTTTATAGGCTTATCCAGTTTGACTATGAAATACTATCACGTTGCGATCCATTTATTGCTTTTGTCTTTTTCGCCTTATGCTGTTTCTAGCGGAGTCTCGAATTACGCCCCTGTTAATTTAGATCCTATTGTTGAGCGTGATATTGAGCGTTTAATGGTTTACGCCAACCTCTCTGATTTAACCAAGCCCTACAGCATATCGTTAATTGAGCAGGGCTTAGGCAAAATCGCCACCCAGCATCCCCGGTTGCATGCAAGGCTCTCGCGCTACATTGCTAACTTTCAAGCAAAAAAGGGCGTAACCAATGCTAGTGTTAGCGCTCATTATCGTGCTGATAGCAATGAGGGTAATATTGTACGGGTCAATAGCAGAGGAACAACTTTGGATGAGAGTGCATCGTTCAATTTCCGCTCACATATAGGGGCGGGTGATTGGTTATTGTTGAATATAGGGGGAGATATTTCAGATGAGCAGGTGCAGGCCTCTGGAACGTTGCTTTCACTCGGAGCAAGCTGGGCGCAGCTTGACCTGGGCTACAAGGAGTATTGGTTGTCACCTTTTATGGGGTCTGCTCAGTTACTCAGTACACAGGCTCAAACTCTGCCTTCAATCTCTTTAAGTAATAACCTGCCGCTGACTTTTTTTGATGTAGGCTTCAACTATGAGTTTTTTGTGGCGCAGTTGTCGAAGCAGCTTACCGCTTACAATGGAACCTATAGTGAAACCAAAGCGCCCTTATTGGCCAGTACCCACATTAGCTTTCAGCCCGTATCTTGGTGGATCCTAGGCGCTACGCGTATGTTTCAGTTTGGCGGAGGCGATAGGGAGTTTAGTGCGGGTACATTAGCTAGAGCTTTTTATGATCCGAGAGGTAGCGATAACGATGCCTCTGTGGATGAAGAGTCAGGGAATCAAGTCGCGTCTGTATCCAGCCGAATGGTTTTTGATGGGCAGGTGCCGTTTAGCTTTAACGTCGAGCTTGCCGGCGAAGATACGTCTAATAACAAAGATTTCCAGCTTGGTAACCCTGCGTTAACGGCCGGCTTATTTTTTCCCGCTTTCATTTCGAATAACCTTTCCTTTGCCTATGAGTATGCCGATTGGGATCGCGGTTGGTATGTTAATAATGTTTATCAAGAGGGGTACAGTAACGAAGGCTTTGTACTTGGGCACTGGGGTATGCAGGAACAGCATAATGCGGGGACTTCAGCACCCGGTAGCAGCCACTTTATAGCGGCGCAGTGGTGGCTGCCTTGGCGACACACTCTGGATGTAAAGTTAAGATCTGTGGATCATGATCATCGTATTTATGACAATGCTTGGAATATTGACATGGATTATATCGTACCCATTCGAACTCAAAGTTCGGTGAGTGTTGGTGCTTTTTTCGGTCAGGACAGTCGAAATAATTCCTTTATGCAACTTAGGATTTCTGCGAAATGGAGATAACTAAAATAAAAACACGGGCTGTGATAACACTATTGTTGTGTGCTGTATTTGTAATGCCTACAGCGCAATGCTGGAGTGATTCCTTTTTTGAGGTATCAATAGCCGGGGGCGAGCGTCAGTTAGGTATTTTCAGAAAGTCAGCCGCAGCGGACACTGACGATGCTGCTTATATTGGCTTAGCGCTGGCTGCGTATCGAAAATCGAGTGATAAGACCTCATGGGGCGGGGTGATCGAAATTCTCGACCCTATTGGTCGAGATAATACTATTGGTAGCGGAAGAATCTTGGGGTTTCGCCCAGTAAACTATTTAGTCGACTGGAATCAGTGGTTGAGCATGGAGTTATTCATGGGGGCAGCGCAATATAATTGGATCAATAATGCATCAGGTTATTACCTGGGTGGTAATATGCGCCTTCGTTTTGGTGATCATGGGCGCTACGCACTGGGGGTTGGTTATAAATACTTTCAGGACCTTGCTCACGATGGCGGCCCAGGTGGTGATCAGATTATTGATGGCCCAGCCCTCGGCGTTCAACTGCATTACCGTTTTGGCCAGTAATACACTCATTGAGCTATAGAAAGAAATAGAGTCGCAAAAACAGGAAAAAACACGCTTTAGGATCTAGAATTTAATAACAAGTGTAGTTCCCGTTCTCTGAGTGGCGACTTATAGCGCCAAGTTTGAAGATTTATGCCTGTAGATCGCGAAATATCACGAGCGAGCTTTACGCGTGCAGCGGCAACAGCACGAATGATTTCTACGGTAGTAGCGTTCATCAACTTGCCGTTTTTGGTATTGGCTCTAGCGGGCCAGGTTTGGCTCCGGGTGGCGATTCTTTGCCTTGCACAGGCGGGCTTTATTGTCAGCATCTATCTATGTCAGCCACACCGATATCGTGCCTTTACCCCTTGGGTTGTATTAGCTTCCTGCTGGTTTGCTGTGATGAATGCCGCGTGCACAAACGGCGCCGGAATGGGGCATGTTACGCTATTTTGGTTTTCCTTTATTATCTGTATTGCCGGCCTTATTGGGTCTTACCGTCTTTGCGTTAGCTGGTCTGTTATTGCAGTTATTTCAGTGTTGGGTATTTTTATACTAGAGCAGTTAGGTGTCACGCTCCCTAATTTGACGCCAGTTAAACAGCAATACTGGCTAATAACGTTGCATACCTTTTCACAGGTTATTGCAATGGCGGCGCTGGTTATGGTTTACAAGAAAACGTTGGCCGGGTTTGAGCTACAGGTGCATCAAAAAATTGAGCTAATACAAGAAGAGGTCGTTCAGCGAGAGCTTGCCGAGGCGGCTGCCCTTAAATCAGCGCGCGATAAAGATCAGTTTTTACGTAACCTAAGCCATGAGTTTCGAACCCCACTGAATAGTATTATTGGGTTTTCTGAGCGCATTTTGAAAAAATACACTGAAGATTCCACTTTAACCATGGGGCTGGAGGCGATTAACCGGAATGGTAAAAGTCTTCATTATCTGGTCAGTGAGCTTTTGCTTTTAGATGCAGTGCAGGCAACAGATCTTGATTTACACATGGCTAGGCTCGGTGATTTAGTCGGGTCAGTGATTACCGCAAATGAAGCCCTTGCTGTGCGTTATCAACTGCAGTTGGTTTATAAAATAGATAGCAGTGCGATAGAGCAAGATATTAACGTCGATGTGGCTCGGTTAACCTTAGCCATAAGCAATGTCTTGTTATTTTGTATTCGTCAGTCCCCGCCTGGAGTGATTACTATTTGTCTCTCGGTTAGCGAGGGACAGCATGAAATTGTGTTTACAGACTGCGCTAAACCTATGCCTATTGAAGCCCACTCTTCACTCTTCGAGACCCACTACGAGTATGTTCTATCAAATGATAAGGATATTCCTGCATCGGCATTCGCGTTAAAAATAGCGGCTTTGATTATTACTCGGCACGGGGGGGCGGTGGTGTCCGAGCCTTGTTTGAGTGAGAGTGGAATGGGAAATAGTATTACAGTCACACTTTAATCAATATGTCATAGGGGGTTAATCTTTGATTCATCCTCGAAGCCTTAATCTATACCCGTGCAACTGAAACGGGAGGTTGGCATGAAACTATCTAATGTTCTATTAATACCTTTGAATATCAAGTCGAGTCACTTAGGCCGTGCACTTGCTGGTGCAGTTTTACTCAGTATCTGTACTTCAGGTTGGGCTGGTGAGCATAGTCGTTCCGGGGAGGGCCATAAAGATCGTCACCGGAATAATGAGTCGCATCATGGTGATCATCGTCGAGACAATCATCGCGAGCACCGAAGGGATTCTGAGCGGCACCATGATCGTCACAGAGAAGCGCGTAGGGACTCTCAGCATCAAAAGCATCGACATCACGGGGGCAAAACTCGGCATGATGTGCATCGCGAGCATCGCAACCATGATCGTCATCACCACCAGGTTACGCCCAAGCGCTACTCTCACCATCATAGGAAATATCATAGGAAGCATCATACGAGACACGGTCACTCAGACAGACACAGCAGTCACGAGGCGGCCTTTTTGTTGGGAGGAGTAATTTTAGGGGCGGTGTTGTCTGATGTTAATCACGCGGCCGATGATTTTTACTATGATGGTCGTGCCGCCCGCAGCTATCGTAATTTGCGCACAGAGACATGCTATCGATCTTATTATGAAAATGGCCGTCGTATACTTGTTGAGGCATCAAGGGATTTTTGTCGGGCGTATTAGGCTTTGAGTTAAGGGTCGAATAAACAATAGTTTATCCACAGATACATGATATCGGCATCCTTACCATCGTTGCTTAAAGTGTACATACCCTCTTTAAGCGCCTAGGTAAGAAAGCCGGTAATTGACTAGGCTATTATCGCTTTGCCTCTAACGCCAAACCTAAGTGGTTTGGCGTTAGTTCTGCGTATAAGGGGCGAGGCAATAATAGTTTGTCCAAATTAGACGCAGGGTCCTGTTTTCTCAG
>NZ_CEXWTU010000267.1:0-6094 GCF_982758155.1 Marinagarivorans sp.
CCGCCACATCAATCGCAAAAATATCGGCTAGCTCAGCTAATTTATCCGTTACCCATTCCTTACGATGCGAGTAATCCTTACCGGTTAACTTATCTTCGCCAAATAGCCATCCTCGGCGGACTGCCCGGCAATAACAGTGGTGCCAAGGGGTTTGATCTAGCGACATGATTAACTTTCTGGGCTTTGTCATCATTCACTCCGGTAAACAGCTCTTATTTAGGTATAGCAAAGCTCCCTTTAAATGCGAGACCGTTCGTCAGTGTTATGGATGTCCCAGATTGTTTGTACGTGCGAGACCGTTCGTCAGTGTTATGGATGTCCCAGATTGTTTGTACGTGGGTTTATTGGCGCTTACCATTTAAACTATATACTTAGACAACAACGAAATAACATTTCTTATTGTGCCTTTTGAAAACAGTTCCATTAAATGTGCTTGCAGCCCTTCAACATCAAGGAGCTTAGCTGTTATTTCTTTTTCAACAGCAACCCAGTAGTCATGTTCTATTTTTAAGCATTCACAGACTGGTATTCCGTTGTAGAAGGAGTTTTCATCATAACGTGTATGAAGAACTTCTGTAACCTTAGCTATTGATGAATTATGTGCGTTCAACAAACTATTAACAAAAGATTCGGGATCTACACGATGAAATATTGGCTGACATCGATATTTTTCTATAACTATTTTAGCAACCAGTTCAAAATCAGAGGTTTTTAAGGAGCTTAATATCAATTCAACTTCTTCCTTCTTTCTCTTACTTTCACCAAGCTCAAATGCCTTAGCATTAGAATTAACAATTAATTTTTTTAATTCAATAAAGTCTTCGTCGTCTTCGCATATATATCCATAACCCGTCCCATCGTATCTTCTGTTACTTAATAGATTTACACTTCTCCAACTCTCACCATCTTCGTATTTACTGATATATTTACTTACAAGCCTCTTAACTTGGGAGATAGTTAACTCAGTAAAGTTATTTTTACTAAAATAGATAATAAGAGCTACTTTATGAAGGTAAATCCTCAAGTCGTTTTCGTCTAATGAATTCAATTCATATTCTAAACTAGAAATAAGGCGTAAAAACTCAATATTTCCTAACTCCCTGAAATTCCATAATTTTATCCAGTCGGGAGTTTCTATTTTTGAGTTAGCAAACAAAGCGAGTCTTGCTGTCTCTTGGTTTATATTATCTAGATCACCTTTGAATAAAATTTTTGCCCAAATCTCACCACTATAGAGTCGAGATTGTTCACTAAAGTACTTTATGTGAATTTCGTCATCACCAGTACCTTTCATAAAAGGCAAATCATTTCTAAGGTCTTCTTCAGGTAAATCACCTTTTTTAACTTCAATACTAAGAGCAAAAAAGCACCTCACTAAATCCTGAAAAAATTGATTATTATCCTTATATTCTTTATCGAGCTTATTTATTAGGTATTCAAAATCGTTGATAGATTGCTTGAACTTCCTCAGGTTTTTCAATTTCGATCTATTATAAACGTCTTTTAATACTTGCTCATGACCTATCAGACTATATCCTTTTAGGAATTCAGCTAATACAGAATCAAAATCATGCTTTATTTCAAATGTTTTACCTATAACTTTTTCTTTAAAGCTTTTATATATCTCTCCATCATCGCCATCGACAATAGTTTTTTCATTCGAGATTAGAATCACCTTAGTTTTTGAATTTTCAACTAAGCCATTTATAAAACCTAATATTTCTACTGTAGATATTTGTGTTCTCTCCAGATCATCAAAAACAAGAACTATTTGCTTATTTTTTTTATCGGTCAAAAACTCAGAGAAGCTTAGTTTATCTAACGTTGTATTTAATGTTGATTCAGAGGTGCCGTCAGAGTCAAGATCAAGCTTCACCCCCATACTAATTGCTCCTTTTAATATATTCCCCACCAATCTCGTATACTTTGACCCTAAGACAGGGTGTAATGCTTGGAATATGCACGAATTGACATCAGAAACATTTTTCAGACCAAAAAGACTAATCTTTACCAATTGGAGGTTTTCACTATCTTGTTTTTCAATGTATTTATCTATGTAGTGTGTTTTGCCAACTCCCCAGTCACCACATAAAAGAAAAGCATACTCGGGAGAAGATAGTCTTAAGTAGTAATCAAGATTTTCTGTCGTGTGTTTGTTTACTTCCATAATTCCTACAGCATAGTTAGATGAATACTTTGAAAGGCTCAGTAATGGTAGGAACTTCACTCACGCAAGCCCCCCATACAGATCCGGACGTGCGGTTTTTTCCGCAATAATTGAGGACAGGCACTCCTCAATTAATTCTGAATAGCTTATTACCTTTCTTACTAGTTAATTCAACGAGAATTTTTTCTGCGAGGAGAACCTCAAGCTCACGCCGAATGTGGTTAATACTAAACATTGCAAGCTTTTCGTAGCCAACTTGCTTGCTCCCCCATTTTTGTATTCTTAATGGTGAAAAGGCCCATTTTGAATAACTCTTTAAGAATTGAATCAACAGAGATCGCAATGACTGAGAAGATAAATTTCCCTTTGGCTCAATTTCGTATGAAGCATACTCTCGTTTTAAATTTGAAAACTCTTTTGTACTTTCATTAAAAGAGACAATTGGAACTCCTCGTATACTTTTCTGGGAATTTAAGCTATCGGGAACTACGATTAGAGGCTGAACGACTGCATTAATCCTTCGCTCTCTCAAATAACCTTTGTATGTTTCTGCGTAGTCATCCAGTTGGCGCGCAACGCCTATAAGAGATGATGCCCTTCTATATTTTTTGACTTCTATTAGGTAATGGACATTCTTTGTTTCTATTACAATATCAATCAAATACTTTCTGGCACCGGAGGTAATTCGAACTTCATTCTTCACACTATCATATGAGAAGGGAATTTGACTCCTAAGGCTTTCGAATACACTTCTCTCTAGCTGTAGGGCATTTAATACCATCTCATTTTTAGAGAAATTAGCTTTTTCGGGCTCGGTTTCTAAAATACCCTCAGGCTGATTATCGACATCCTCAACTTGCTCTACATCATCAGGTTCATCTGTGCTTTCCTTGAGTATTTCAGCTGCGACCTCTGATTCAGCTTTATCTTTTACCTCGTCCTTTGTGGCGCTGTCGGAAAGGTAGTCCCAGTACTCTTTCCTATTCCATATCAGTGCAGCAATTTTCTCTAGAAAATGGAGTTCTGTTACAAGTGTGGCGATTACAAAAACAGATATAGTGTAAACAACTGCATTATGAGCTGAAAAACAGATAGCAACGACCAAAATAGAACCAAGTAACTGAGTTGCAAATTGAGCACCCCCTCGAATGATAAGAGGTACCGCTAGTAATAGTGCAGAAACAGCGAATAAAGTCGCTATAACTTTAGGATCGGTTATCGCATTCATAATTATCTCCGCTGCTTCCATACTAATTGAACTCTAACGTCAAGTGCCGCGGCAGTTTGTGGAGTGGCGTTTTGTGCTAGCGTAGCGGTCAACACAACAAAGCCGCGAAACAAACTGTCCACTGGCACGCTTGTTAAATTTTTATGTCTTTCTGCATTGCTTTAAATAGTTGCTTTTTGCTCTGCATTATTTCTTCTGATTCACCATCAAGTATAAAGTTTAACGAAGCAATCAATACGGTTGACGTTTCATCTGACGCTAGAATAAGTGCCGAATAGTAAGATGTTAGTACCGACTCTGGCCCCTTAATAGGATCATTTACATAGCGATCAAATTCTTCTAAGTATTTTGCGTATGCAACTCGCCTTTCTCTATGCAACTCCTGCCTCTGTTGTTCTTTTAGCTCCAGTCTTTTGAGCAAAACCTGATTGGCACCTCGCTTTTTCTCTAAGAGGAAGTTAGCAAATTGCGTAACTAATACCCCACCCAATGCGCCAATTAGAGTATATAAAGATGCATCCAAAATTAGCTCCTACTGAAATTTAACGACACTATCATGCCGCAGCCTTGTAGTTGATTATTGTTGTGGCAGTCTTTTTCGTCGCAAAAAAAACGACGAAAAAGCTGTCAGCATGACGGCTTGGTTATACACTTTTATGAATTCTACGCTTAGCGAATTTCACGAATAAGTTAACGGCCAAAAATATACAAATGTAATATGGTATATCGGCAAAATATAAATTAAAACGATCGCCCGTTAATAAAAATGCCTTAACTAGGTAGTATAGAAATGGAATAAATTGCGCTATAAAAATTAGCCAAAAGCTATTTGACACAAGTTCGTAATCGCTATCATCACTCGCCTTTGCCACTAATTTAAAAAGTATAGCCAAATAGACATAAAACCCCATTACTACTACATCTAACGCGCTAACAATCACGGTCTCGATTAGCATTCCTATAACATTAACTTGAACTTCATCATCCATAGGTACTCCTTAATTGACACTATATAACATCTGATTCACCCTCATGGTCACATATAGGAATATACCTACATATAGACCAAACTGGCTGCAACTATACCTAAATTACTTAATATAGGCATCTTCCAGTATCAAGCCAATATCCACATCTAAGCACTATCAGCACCACCTTCAACCATTCCGTCTTTGGACCCGAGCCTAATGGCAGTTCGTCGGAATTTTCGGCATCCCAATATGCAGTAATGAGTAGCGCTCAGAAACAGGTGTCGGTATGCACCTTTGGGGCCGTCACAAACAGGACGTTTGTGCAGAGCTTACAGGGAGTATTCACAGCGTGCCCCAGAGGTGTATGCCGATACCGTCGCGCTATACAGCCAAAACACTTTTTAATATTAATCGACGAAATGTTGCTGTTGGGTATTTACTGAATGCTGCAGCGCAGTTTTAGAGCCTAGGAGTCTTCTTATTGCTAAGCGTGCAGCTCGCCGGTATTGGAATTAAGCATATCGCCGAGTCCGGTCACCGCTCCAAAGCAGTGACCGGTTTAATTCCGCCAGCCACACCTCAACGATTATATCTCCCCACCCTTTACTCAAACTTCCACCAGTTGAATTTAAACAGATCATCGCCGCTACCGGAGAACACCAAGAACAGGTCGTGGGTACCGCCTCCCCCGCTGACTGGGCACGTCATCGTGGTCCAGGGAGATTTCCCCGAGACATCACACGTACCCAGCAAGGTGCCGGTTCTGCTTCCCAAGCGGAGCTCGATTTTCGCGTTACCGGTTGAAGAAGAAACTCGTGCATCGAAGGACGTCACGCCGCTCGCGAAATTAACGTTCTTAACCTTGATGTAGTCGCCAGCGCTAATGCGCGTGACGTTCTGACCACCGCCGGTGTCGTTGCAATTTTCTGTCTTGATGCCGGAAGCGAAGGCGATAGTCTCCGCCTCGACTCGCGAGAATGGGTTCAACCGGGTAATACCTTCGGGGCCTTCGCCGTTCATCTCCAGTTTTGGGATGCTGCCGTCGTTGCCGTAGTTGAACTCCTGCACGCGCACAGAACGCTTGTAATTATTGCCACCGGGTAGCGAACTGTCGTGATAGAAAAAGTAGGAGCGCCCCTTGTATTCGACCATGCCGGGGTGGTTGGTGTATGTCCTGCCCGCATCCATGATGTCACCTTTGTAAGTCCACGGCCCCGTTGGACTGTTGCTGGTGGCGTAACTAATCTTCTCGCTTCCGCCGGTGTGGGCGGCGTAGACCATGTAGTAGATCGAGTCTCGCTTGTAGAGCCATGGCCCCTCGGCAAAATCGGGCACAGTAGTGGTCTGGATGCCGCCCGAGTAGCTGATCATGTCCTCGTTCAGCTTCACGTATTGCAGCGTGCCGTTGCCCCAATACATGTAGGCCTGTCCGTCATCGTCGATGAACACGGTCGGGTCGATGTTGCTCGTTGGCCCCTGCGCCAGATGCGTGCCTAGTGGGTCTGTAAACGGGCCGACGGGGTTGTCGGCCACCGCAACACCAATTCTGGAACCGGAGTTGTTGTTCAGCGGTACATACAGGTAATACTTTCCGTTTCTTTCGGCGGCCTGCGCTGCCCAGGCGCTGTCGTTGCCCCAACGGAACGTGTTGATGCTGGCCGGGGAGCCGTGATCGGTCCAGTTCACCATGTCCGTGGTGGAGTAGAGCCGCCAGTCATTCATGGTGTA
>NZ_CEXWTU010000268.1:0-6066 GCF_982758155.1 Marinagarivorans sp.
TCGCTGTGTTAGTGACGAACCTTGGGTGACTATGGCCGAAACCAGCGAACTCGTTATAGCGCTCGTTATGGCGCAGCAACAACAAAAAGCACAAACACTCTTCGATACGCTGGCTCAATGGCAGCAGCCAGATGGTGGCTATGTTACCGGCTATGTTTTTAAGGACGATACAATCTGGCCTGAAGATAAAACCAGCTGGACCGCGGGCGCTGTTTTGCTGGCTGCCGATGCCCTTTACCAACTAACCCCTGCGGCAGGACTTTTTACCCACCCAGCCTTTGATTGGCAGGCTTGCCAAGCGTAAAGCGCTTCAGTAGGCTGCCGTTCATTAATAACAAATACAAACAAGGTGATAACTATGCAACGCTCATTTCCCGCCACCCGCATGCGGCGCAACCGCTTTAGCGAATTTTCTCGCCGCATGGTGCGCGAAACCGAAATCTCCGCTAGCGATTTTATTTTCCCCGTCTTTGTTATTGAAGGGAAAAAACAACGCGAAGTGATTGAGTCCATGCCCGGTATATTCCGCATGTCCATCGATGAATTAGAGCGAGAAGTCGAAGAATTACTTGAACTAGGCATTCCTGCCATCGCCCTATTCCCCAAAGTCGGCAACGAAGTGAAGACTCTGGACGGCAGCGCCGCATTTGATGAAGATGGCTTGGTATCACGCACCGTTCGGGCAATCAAAGAGCGATACCCCGAAATGGGCATTATTTGCGACGGCGCACTCGACCCCTATACCACCCACGGCCAAGACGGCATTATTGATGCTAATGGCTACGTGCTAAACGACATCACCGTTGAAGCGCTACAAAAACAAGCCGTGGTGTGTGCAGCTGCCGGCGCCGACGTTATTGCGCCATCCGACATGATGGACGGCCGCGTAGGCGCCATTCGCCAAAGCTTGGATGCCAGCCAATTTATCAACACCCAAATTATGGCTTACTCGGCTAAATACGCCTCTAGCTACTACGGGCCGTTTCGCGATGCCGTCGGCTCTGCTGGTAATTTGGGCAAAGGGAATAAATCCACCTATCAAATGGACCCAGCCAATAGCGATGAGGCCATGCACGAAATCGCCCAAGATTTACAAGAAGGCGCAGACATGGTCATGGTTAAGCCCGGCATGCCCTACCTGGATATTGTACGCCGCGTAAAGCAAGAGTTTGGTGCACCGACATTTGTCTACCAAGTCAGCGGCGAATATTCCATGCACAAGCTCGCCATCGAAAAAGGGTACTTGGGGGAAGAGGTTATTTTGGAATCATTAATGTGTATCAAGCGCGCTGGCGCCAACGGCATATTGACCTACTTCGCAAAAGAAGCCGCGCAAAAACTTAAACAATATTAACCCAGCTAGATTCATGAACGGTTAACCCTACTTTGAATATTATGCAGCTACACCAAAGATTTGGAGCACAGCATGATATTCAAAACCCTTAGCCTTATTACAACCTGCCTGATTTTATCGGCCTGCAATGATAACGACCATTACACGGTTGATGAGCCCATTATTAATTATTGGGAAGTGGTTGATAGCTACGGTAATAGTAATATCGACTACGACCATCACCAGCACGGCAATTATCATCACAGTTTATTTATCGACAACGAAATTGACGAAGGTTATTTTGAATTGTGGTGGGATGTTAGCAATTATGACGATTACTCGGTTTCGATATCAATCAACGACACGCCCTCTATTTTTGGCAGCTACGAAATAGAACGGACTTACTGCGGCGATGGATTGGATTGTGACTACGAAGGTTTTGCGTACTGTTTTTACAGCAGTATTGAAAGTCGCTCCAGCTCAAACCACAGAGATAGCCTTAGCTGCTCAGCCAGTGAATACAAAAACCCGAACGTCGATGTTACCGATATTCTGGCGGGCCACCCCAGCACAAACTTCTTAATTTTAGAAGTTTGTGACAGTTATTCTGGCCACTGTACAGTTCGCTCACAAAAAGTGACCTTCGAATAACATTACGTTATTTTCAATAAAATGGACGTTGGCACCTCTAGTGTGCCGGCGGCCTGAATAAAGTTTTGGTGCGATGCAATATCACTACACATTCACGCCAAACAATAATAAACAATGGCTTGCTTCAGCGGCTAGCTTGTTTAAACTGTAGAACTGATCAGCTTCAAACCGAAACTTTAATGACTATGCGTAATAAGGCAAAAACAATCTTATTAATCATGCTCGCCCTTGCTCAAGCGCTGGCTGCGAGCGCTGACGCACATCAGTTTCATTCCGACAGTAAGCGCCACATCATCCAGCTCGAACAACCTGTCACGCGAATAGGCTTAGCCACAATAGCGAGCATCGAAACAATCGACCAACACCCGCAATGTGCAGATTCACACCAAGAACAAAATACCAATACCAACACCAACACTGACTGCCAGCATTGCTGTCATTGCCATGCCAATTTCCACGCATTCATGCTACCGACGATACAACCGCTGCACACTATTCTCGCGAGTTGGCCAACTTACCGCACACCACTGAATCACCTCCTTCCTCGTAGCAGCCGCACCCCTTTCCGCCCGCCTATTGCTTAAACAGCGTAACCCAAGCCCCGTAGGTCACACCAAAACCGATATGCATTGTTGTTTACATTGCAATTTCGGAATGTAACTCGCTTACGGACTACTTCCGGCTCGGCTATTGAATGAGTTTAAATTCAACCCGCCAGCACCTCTAGCAATAAGAGACGAGAAAAATACTTCACCCACTATGCTTGACTCGACACCCTTACCTTCGTCACTACAAAGCGTTACATGCGCCACTTTAGGGACGTGCACGAAATAAGTTACTGGGATTTGGTTTTGTGGGTGCACGCTTGGCGAGGCGAAAATATGGCGCAATAGCCTGCTATTGCAAATATTTTTAACGAAGGCAAGCGTGCACCCAGGAATTCAAAAACGGGAAGTTATTTCATGCACGCCCCTTAGGCTCTAGGTAAAAAGGCCGAACTCTACACCTAAATGGGTAAATTATTATCGCCTCGCCCCGAAGCCCGACACAGGCTAGCCTGTTACGGTTTTTGTATAACGGAAAACGATATGAATATTTCAATTTCTCGATTGTTGTTATCCCGTGTTTTTTTTGCTCTGCGCTTTACAAAACATGGTTTAGTTTTATTAATACTGTTTAGCGCGCCTTTATGGGCTAGCCCACAGCCAACACTCTCACTCAAACAAGCCATAGCACTCACACTAACCCGCAACCCAGAACTAAAAGCACAACCCTTTAAAACTGAAGCACTGGAAGGCGAAAAACAACAGCTAACATTACGCCCGCCGCTTCATATTAGCTTAGCGCTTGAAAATTTCGCCGGAAGCGGTAAAACCCGCAGCATGGATACGCTAGAAAGCACAATAACGCTCGGGTCAGTTTTGGAGCTAAGCAATAAACGACAGCTACGCCTAAGTGCCGTCGACGCAAAAATTGCAGCCGTCCAAATTCAGCAACAAAGCGATACTCTCGATGTTTTAGGTGCCGTAACAATTCAGTTTATTGAAGCACTTAAAACCCAAGAATCCATTCTAATTGCCAAAGAAGAGCAAGCACTGGCCGCAAAAAGTGTGTCCATTGTGAATAAAAAAGCATTGCAAGGTGCCGCCGCCGACATCGACATCCAACGCGCCAAGGTCGCTCTAGCGCGCATCAATATTCAACTCGATGCACTTGTGAGCCAACAACAGCAACAATATCGATCATTAAGTCAATTCTGGGGTGAATCGAACCCAAGCTATAACCGGCTTGTCGGCGAACTGTATATGCAACCGAGTGAAAGTTATTACGCAACATTGCTACAAAAAGTTAAGACTTCTCCACACGCACAACAATTAGCCCTGGCTAACCGCATTAAAGAAAAGCAATACCAACTAGCTGTAGCACAAGGCCGCAGCAATATAGATTGGAGTGTTGGCGTAAAACATCTTAACGAAAGTGGCGATACCGCATTGGTGGCTGGCATATCGACAACACTCAACCAACGACAGCGCAACCAAGGCCACATTGCTGCAGCAAGTGCCCAGAAACAGGCTTTTTACACGGCACAAAAACATGCGCTGCAAGCATTGGAAACAGAACTCTTTATTGCTCATTCGCAACGTTCACATCACGCAAAAGCAATGCGCGACATTAGTTCGATTATTATTCCTGCATTAAGTGAGGCACTCACCTTATCGCAACAAGCCTATGAGAGCGGGCGCTATACCTACTTCGATTGGTCCATGGCACAACACGCATTATTTGAAGCCAAACATCGCTTGTTAGAACACGCCGCAACAACACTGATTAACCAAGCACTTATCGAGCAGCTTACGGGCGAACCTTTCGCGCCTTAATTTTCGCGCCTTTAGCCACTTAATTTGATAGCCTTTTGGATAAAATTATGCCGACAATATTGATAATAACGAAAAGCCTCGCAACATTTACACTTTTATATTCACTCAGCATGCAGACGCAAGCCATCCCGCTGTCTGGTGAAATAGAAATGAATGAATCTACTCATCATGGAAACGAACATCATGACGATCATGACGATCATGACGATCATGACGATCACGGGCATGAAGACGAACATAATCATGTAAGTCAAACCCATATAGCCAACGATATCGCCAACGAAGTCGGCATAAAAACAGCTCTTACAGGCCCTCGATTACTGCAGCAATATACAAGAGTCTACGGGCGGTTAAATGCTGGCCCGGAACAAACCAGCCATGTGCGCGCACGCTTTTCCGGGGTTATAGATTCGGTTTACGCCACCATTGGCGACACCGTTAATGCAGGCGATTTACTGGCTATTGTTGAATCGAATCAAAGTTTAAAGAAATTTCAAATCAAAGCTCCAATTAGCGGCACTATTGTGCAGCGTCACGCTAATGCCGGTGAAATCACACAATCGCAAATATTGTTTTCAATAACACAATTGAATACCTTGTGGGCCGAATTCAATATATTCCCCAGTCAAAATAATACCGTGAAAAAACAGGCCAGCGTAAAAATCACCCTCGACAAGGAACACTACCCCTCAAAAATTGAACACATATTGCCCAGCGCTAATAATCACCCCTTCAGAGTCGCGCGCGCAAAAGTTGACAATACAGCGCTGCAATTGAGCCCCGGCATGATGGTTGAAGGCATCATCCATACTGGCTCTATTTCCGTGGCTGTGGCCGTTAACAAAAATGCCCTTCAAAGCCTCGAAGGACGCACAGGCATTTTTGTTAAAAGCAATGACAACTACGTGTTTACCCCCGTGATTACAGGGCAAGCCGACAACCACTTCATTGAAATTGTTTCCGGCCTTAACGCAGGAGCTACATACGTTGTCGACAATAGCTTTTTGATAAAAGCCGACATTCAAAAATCTGAAGCTGAACACAGCCATTAATGAGAGGTTCAAAATGATTGATTATATTTTACGCTCCTCGATTGAGCGGCGATTTTTAATACTCAGCTTATTATGGTTAGTACTTGGGGCCGGGGTTTGGAGTTATCAAAAGCTTCCCATCGATGCCGTGCCAGACATAACCAACGTGCAGGTTCAAATTAACACTCATGCTGCCGGATATTCGCCACTAGAATCCGAACAACGTATCACCTACCCCATAGAAACAGCCTTGTCGGGCTTGCCAAACCTTGCCTACACGCGCTCGCTATCACGCTATGGGTTATCGCAAGTAACGGTTGTATTTGAAGAAGGTACAGATATTCATTTCGCCCGTAACAATATCAACATCCAGTTAAATGCGATCAAAACATTATTACCCAACAATATCGAACCACAAATGGGGCCGATATCAACGGGGCTTGGTGAAATATTTATGTACACGGTACGCGCCGACGAAGGCGCGACCCAAGCAAACGGAATGCCTTACGACGCAATGGCACTCCGTGAAATTCAAGATTGGATTATAAAACCGCAGCTAGCTCAGGTAAAAGGTGTTGTTGAAGTCAACAGTATTGGCGGCTATAACAAGCAGTATCACATTACACCCTGGCCACAAAAATTATTACAATTTCAACTCTCACTGCACGATGTG
>NZ_CEXWTU010000269.1:0-6062 GCF_982758155.1 Marinagarivorans sp.
TGCCTTCGTTAAAAATATTTGCAATAGCCGGCTATTACGCCATATTTTCGCCTCGCCAAGCGTGCACCCACAAAACCAAATTCCAGCAACTTATTTCGTGCACGCCCCTAAGCGCTGATATCTCAGCGCAGGTGTCGGTTATTAACGCCTAAAACGAATGACGTCTGACATCCCCAAGGCTTTCATCATGGATCTCGGACTGTTGTTTTGCGCATGCAATGCCGAGGTCAGGTTTTCGCTGACACAAATAAAGTGCGCTTTTTCCGTATCACTTAAAAGCTCACCTTCAGCAGGCAAAGCAAGCGTACTGGATAGTGGATAACCGGCCGCAAAACGAAAGGATTTTTGGATTAAGCAAGCATCAACGCCCGGTAGCTCTGCATCAACAATCGCCTGCCCTAAACCTTTTGCGCCTTTAAAGGGCAAACCAACGCCCGCTGTATTTTGTGTATCAGCCAAGCCGGAATCAACCACACCCGTAATATGGCCCGCAAATAGATAGCCGCCATTATTAATCATGTCGATGGGCACATCCTCTTGACCATTAGGACCGAGCCCTCGCTGAACGACCTCACCCGAAGCAAGGCGTTTGCGCGCCAAGCCAACATGGTCAAAATCATCTATCGCAAACAACGGGTTGATTACGCTGCGGTGGCAGCCAGCACAGGCGGTACCGGGCTTACCCGTTTGTAGATGGAAAGCCGCTGTGGTGGTTAACGTACCCGCACCTTGCGCATCAACAACCTCTTGGGCGGCCTGTTCACGTATAGCATCTTGCTCGAGGTTATCACCCAGCGGCGGGGGTAGATCAATGGTTTGGCAGAGTACATCCTGACGAAAGTGGACAGCTCGCTTGATTGGGGATGTTCGCTCCCTTGCCGAGTTGGTGGCCATAAATGCGCCAGAGGCAATAACACCACCACGTGGTGTACCCACAGTATTTACCGGTGTGAATTCAGTAGGACTATTACCGCCAGGCAAACCGTAGAAATCAGACAACACGCTGTTAACCATGGTGAAGCTACCCGTGTACATTTCTTTAAAAGAAACAGATTCGCTATAAAATACGTGTTTGTAAATCTCGTGAATTTCTTGGGCCATAGAGTTTTTGACCTCTTGAGTAAAGGCATCATTGCCCTGACGCGTGATATCAATAACGCCATCTGTACGGAACCACAAACCGGCAAAACGCCCAACTTGCTCTCGGCCCAAGTCGGAATCTAGCATGCGATCAATATGTAATTCGACTTTTGCCGAGTTCGCAAGATCACCCTGCGCTGCCGCTTCAAGTAATGCCGAATCCGGCGAGCTTGCGGTATACATATAAGAAAGCGCCGATGCGTATTCGAAAGGATCGAGAACGTAAGCATTGGGGTCTGCAAGCATCAACGCACTTTGGCCTGCAGTATCGTTCCCTGTACTGCCGAACTGGAACCTAGAATCCGTTTTCGCCTCGCTAACTTTTACGCCCAGCTCAAAACGGTACAAAAACTGAGGCGACATCAACACCGAACGCACGGCTACCTGTAAGCCAATTGCGCTGGAGGTAATCATATTGATGTAATTCGCCCTCTCACCCGCATCGAGCGGACGGCGATACGCCGGGTAAGCAAACTTCTCAATGAAACTTTCTGCACAGGCCGTCGACTGTTTATCGCCACAAGAAAAAGGCAGCGGCTGCTGGTTACTATCGGCCAACGCCCACTGCGCAAGCTCCTCTGCATTATTTTCGTAAGTATTTAAACGCGTTTCACCGACAGCCTCCCTAATATGGTTAGGCATGTTGGCAATGTTTTTATCGAAGTTAGCACGACTGGGGCGTGAAAAGTCATCAGGCAAAGGAGCTGAGAATAGAGACTGTAATGAATTGTTATATTCAAATGAAGTGAGTAGTTTCATAGCACGTTTGCCATAAAATACAGGGTCTTCAGATTCACATGAGCTTATTTCTACATTTTGCTCAAGGCCACGTAATGACCACAAATGAGCGGCCAAATCTGCGCCGCATTCGATATCACAGCCACCTGATGGCGGCATCTCACGACTTAGAAAAACCGCTAAATCCGCCTCACTGTTACTGGAGTAATTTAAAGTGGCATAGGTGTCGGAATCGGGGTAAGTCAACTGGTTAACGTCAAAACCTCGGATGCCGCCAAAAGTGCCATCTTTATTATCAACATGGCAAACGTCGCAATGATGTTCTTCAAACAAAATTGCGCCGTTACCAGCATCGCCTGTTGGCACCATAGCCATCGAACTACTAATCGAACTACTACTTGAATTGAGAGACGAGTTAATGGAAGAGTTTGAATGGCTTGATACGCCATCAGATGAAGTCACCACCTGTTCACCAACACATGCTACAAGCAATGGCACCATAATAAGTAACACTAAGGGGTTACGCATCCTACATCTCCAACTCTAAATAAAATAATTTAATAATCAACCGCTCGACCAAGCCATACCGATACTTTTATCGCTAAATAATTATCCTTTTTAAACCCAGCATGTAACTGTCATTTCGACAGTTACATGCTGTTACAACAAAAATTCGTTGTATAAATTTTTATTCATACATTTAAGTAGAATTTATTTAATTATAATCATGCAAATATCAAATCATATCAAGTTGCAACGCATTTATTTTATCGATACGTGAAAGGGTTAACAGGTAGTGACGGGACACGAAATAGTGGCAGGTTAAAAATGAATTACCGAAGGTGATTTGAAATTAAAACAGATAGATTTCGCATACTTTTTTCGCCTTAATTTTCGTAAAATATTTCTCCACCAATAATCGCCAAGCCATTCACTACAGCCCCTAAACGAGCTTTACTTCTCGAAAAAAGCTATTAAACCGCACATTTTAAGCACACATAAAATAGCGTTAAAATAATATTAAATTTAAGCGAATAGTATACACACCGCTCAACAGAGCCTTTATAGGTACAATTGCTTCGCAGTACATCGCAATAGAAATAATAAAAAATCAGGAAGGGTCAGACATTTGACACTTAAAGAGTAAAGAACTTATCTATCCTGGGCGATAAAGCATTCCACGCAAGTTCACCCAGTAACATTACCTCTCAAAATTTCAGCCAAAAAAATACCCCCAAGAAATTAACTTGAGGGTATTTAACTGTTTTAACCTATCGGTAGAACATCTCTTTCTTTTAGATGAGCCTGCCCTATTAGCTGTTTAAATTGATGGTTTTGTGTTTCGTCGCAGCGCTTGCCGCACTGCAACGAAACAACCCATTAGCATGAGCAAATACCAATCAGCACTACCTAATTTAACCGGCGTACTCGCGGCCGAACTTACCGCCGCACTGGAAGAAGACGCTTGCGGTGTAGAGCTAACCGCAAAAGCGGAAGATGAACTTGAGATTGATGCGACAGAAGAGCTTTGCGCCTGAGAGCTTGCTGAAGAAGAGCTTATTGAGGAAGAGCTGACAGGTGTTACAACAGCATCGTCGGAGAATATTTCAAAAGCATCCAGTAAAGTGTCATTATCGCCGCTGTCTGATTCAAGGAGCAACGTCAGCTCTTGGCTCGATTGCGCAATCGATGGTGCAATCGATGGTGCAATCGATAGTGCAACAATCTTCTTTTCACCGGTTGTGGAAGAAAAGCTAGCTTGGCCTACATTGACGCCGTCCAGTAAAACACTAATGCCTGCCGCACTGCCATTACTCGAGCGCCCGTTAATCACTAACGAATATTCTCCCGGCGGCAAATTCACAGTGAAAGCAACAGAGTCACCATTACCATAAAGTGTCACCCAGTTAGCAGTGGTAGCACGAAATGATGGAGTGAAGGTACCGCTTTCGACTTCAACGAACGCAACAGATCCAGCGCCATCGCCAGGCGTTGGTGTAACCACTGGTGTGGTCGGCGTAACGGGTGCCGGCTGCGGCTCGACTGGATCGGGTACCGGTATGGGCGCAGAAACGGCATCGCAGGCATTATCAGGGCAGTAAATACGATAATTACCGCTTAAGGCTAACATGCCAAACATATACAGCATGCCATCGTAGTAACGATAACGACCCGTTGGTATTGGCGTGCCCCAGAACTTTTCGACAAATAGGTTAGCTCTGGCGGTATTAGAAGCTGCCAAACTGGCCATAGCATTCATAGCGACGAGACCTGGAGATTGATCTGTTGGGTCGCTGTTTTGGTCGCTAAAGTCTAAGTCGCCACTCAGTGTAAATAATGAACCGTGACTATCGAGGCCGCCAGATAAAGATTCTGACGAAAAGAAATTCTGCAAAGTATCCGCATAAGTGCGCTGCCAAGGATCTTTTTGCCACCACAAGTAATCGAGTGCAGCATTGCCGATAGTACGCCAAGCATCGAATCGAAAATTATCATGGTTGGTAGGGTAGTTTTCGCCGGGTTCCGGTGTTCCATCAAAACCGGAATAATCTGGATTTAGTCCAGTTCTTGGGTCAACGGCTTCGTTTTTCCAATAGCTACGACTTTCCCCTGCTAGCTTTTCCCAGAAATTGGTAGAGCCGCCAGCGTACTCAAGCGTTGTAGGATCGCGATTGGTATCGGTAAAGTCTGCTGCCCACCTCGCCCACAACTCATAAAAAGCCGGAAGGTGATAAGAAGGGTCGGTGAAATTATCGGGGTGATCTTTAGCGGGGCTAAAAACAATTTGGTATTCGTCGAGTTGAAAAAGAGAATACTGGACCTTTTCCCCACCAACATAATGCCAGTTATTGTTACCGTACATATTAGCTAAAAGCTTATTGGCTTGGGCGGTATAATTATAAATCCCGTCACCATTACCCCAGCGATGTGCAGCAAAAAATAAGGCTGTTACGAAGTATTCTTCGCCGTCAGGCGCTGGATTAGAGTCTTCTTTGTTGCCGTCTGTGCTAACTTCCCACGCAAAATAGTTGCCAGAAACACCACCAGTACTGCCGCCATTTTGTCCATTGAACGAATAGGTATTCGCCCACTTCCAGATTCGATTAAAGTCATCCTGACGATTCATTTGCAGCGCCATCATCATGCCGTAAGACATACCCTCACTGCGAACATCATCATTGCCAGTATCCCAAATATACCCCATGTCGTCACCCACAGGAATAAACAGCGATTTACCCACGCTCGGATCGTTATCATTGTAGCGACGGCGATCGGGGTCATGAAACAACTGCTCATAAACTTGCGTTACACGCTGCTGAATTTCTTCTTCAGTGGCAACGCCCGCTTCCAAGAATCGATTTTTATAGACGCCGGTTTCGTAACTGCCTGCTGCCAATGTAGTAGCAGGCAACATCATGACGCCGGTGATAAATGATGCGATTAGGGCTTTCATCGTAGATTGACCTCTTATTTTTTTGGATAAATTTATAACTAACTAGTGAGCTGATAGTGAAATAATAGCCTGCCGATCAACAGAATAAAAAAGCAACAAACGAGAGCAGCAAACGAGAACATGCACCCGTTAAATCCTACTTAAAATGACAGCCGAATTAATAGAAGGATATGAACCACTTGATACACAAGTAGATGAAGTCACTTGCCGACTCATTTGCACACACCACAAGTAATGGCCAACAATAAATGCATTAAGGAGACACGCACTCTACATCTCCAACGCTAAATAATAATTTAATAATAAACCGCTCAACTCACCTCGATAAGTATATTTATCGCCAAAAATTATCTTTTTTAACCCAAACGTAATTGTCATTTCGACACCAATCAACGTTATAACCAAAATGGGCTGTACAAGATATTTCTGTCGCTTAGGGGCGCGCACGGAATAAGTTGCTGGAGTTTGGATTTGTGGGTGCTTGCTTGACGAGGAAAAAATATGGCGTAATAGCCGGCTATTACAAATATTTTTAACGAAGGCAAGCGTGCACCCAGGAATTCAAAAACGGGAAGTTAGGGGCGAGGCAATAATAGTTTGTCCAATTAGACGAAGGCGCCTGTTTTCTCAGCAAGGCGCTCGAAGGGGCGCATGCCGGGGCCTATAGGACATAGGTCAGTAGGGTAACGCATGGAGCAGTTACCGAGGCATGTAACGCTTTGAGCAACGC
>NZ_CEXWTU010000270.1:0-6054 GCF_982758155.1 Marinagarivorans sp.
GCCCTCGTCTAATTGGACAAACTATTATTGCCCCGCCCCTTATTCTCTACACTGCCGCTAGCGCCCAGACGCTGAGTACTCGGAATTATTAACGCCAGTCGACATTCTTAGTTTTTAAATTAATCTCATCGAGATGACACTAAAAATGATCGTTAGAAATTATTTAATAAGCCTTCTTACAATTACCTTAGTGAGCTGTGGTGAGCCAAATTTCGATTACCTCTTCGTCAATAATAATACCGAGATACCGCTAAAAATTAGCGTTCAGCTTAAGGATGGAGCAACAAAGCTTTTGCCTTTGATGCTCGCCCCCGGAGGCGAAGACGGCTGGCGTTTTTCTGCAAAAGAAGGAGAGCTATCTGAAACCTTTCATCAGCTGCAGGCAATAACTGGTGAATGCGAAGTATCTATCAGCAGAGAAAAACTCAAAACGATGATTGAAAAAGATGGCGCATACAGACTCGTTTTAAATAGCAATCATATTGATTGCTAAAAATTATTACAGCCTTAGCAGCAATCATTTGAAACCGGTAATGTAGGTGATTGAACATTAGGGAATAGGCGAAAATTTCGATGGCGAATATCGAGTTTAAGAGTCGAATTCGCTGCTCGATCGACGTGCAGGAATATATTAATGCTGGGAGCGCAGGAGAAAGCGAGCAGTGCAGTCACAGCGGTGCTCGTAGTTTTTACCGTTAACTTTGTCAAAATCACACAAAAACTCCGCCTAACGCAGCCGCTTGTAATACTGTAGAAAGGAGTATCATCTATTGATACCAATTGGCTACGAAACTTACCCATGGTTATTTATCCAGCACTTTAGGATTTAACACTAGATCCAGAGGAGTCAAATAGCGAATTATTTTAGGTTTGGAGCTCTTTATGCTTTACATAGCAATTTGACGAGCGCATGTCCTTGTATATTCCTGCAAGGTTCATCAAAATTAAACTTGGCGATCTAACGCTAACACAGCATCAAAACCAGCATCGAATAAGTACCGCCGATGTTTGCTAAACTCACGTTAACATCAGCGCATCAGGAACCCCAATGACCGACTTTACTCATCAGCGCAATATTATTGCTCAGCGCATAGATCAAGCACTCAGCCGTGAGCCGGCAGACTTAGTGATTCGCAATGCCCAGTTTCTAGACGTGATTACGGGTGAATTGCTGCAAGGTGACATTGCTATTTGCGGCGATACTATTGTGGGGACTTGTGAGCAATATCAAGGTAAAAACGAGATAGATGCAACAGGTTTAACGGTTGTGCCCGGCTTTATAGATACCCACGTTCACTGTGAATCTAGCCTGGTCACACCACTGGAGTTTGATCGCTGTGTGTTACCTCGCGGGACAACTACGGTCATTTGTGACCCCCACGAAATTGCCAATGTATTGGGTAAGGCTGGCATAGAATATTTTTTTAAATGCGCCGAACAAACCTGCCTCGATCTTTATGTTCAGCTTTCTTCGTGTGTGCCGGCTACCCACTTAGAAACCGCCGGCGCCAGCCTTAGCGCGGAAGATCTTGTGGCCTTGCGTGATCACGCCAGCGTTATCGGCTTGGCTGAGTTTATGAATTATCCAGGCCTGCTCGCCAAGGCCCCCGAGGTGTTAGATAAACTCGCGGCATTTGATGGCTGGCATATTGATGGCCACGCGCCCATGGTGCGCGGTAAAGATCTAAACGCTTACCTTGCCTGCGGTATTTGCAACTGCCACGAAACAACCACTCAGGAAGAAGCTCGTGAGAAATTACGCAAAGGCATGCATGTATTAATTCGCGAGGGTACCGTCTCCAAGGACTTATCCACACTTGCACCGCTGCTGGATGCTTACACCTCGAATGTTATGGGCTTTTGTACTGACGACCGCAATCCATTAGATATTGCCGAAGAAGGCCATTTAGATTATTTGATCCGCAGCGCCATAAAACTTGGCGTTAACCCAGGCGATGCTTATCGGGCGGCAACATTCTCGGCAGCACGGGCCTTTCGATTTACGGATCGCGGAATAATTGCTCCCGGCAAACGCGCTGATCTGGTATTGCTGAGCGATTACGAGCAATGTCAGGTGGAATCTGTAATTTGCGCAGGAAAGTTAGTAAACAACGCGTTATTTGCAGGTAGAAACTCAGTTGCCCCCATTGGTTTAAACAGCGTAAAACGCCAGCCCATTAGCGCTAGTGATATTGTGATTAGTGACAATAAACGCAACATGCCGGTTATTGGCGTAAAGTCTGGCAGCATTATTACCGAAAAGCGTACGCTAGATATAAGCGTTAAAAATGGCCAGTGTATTTCCGATACTGATCGAGATATTTTAAAAATTTGTGTATTGGAAAGGCACGGAAAAAATGGTGATATTGGTAAAGGTTTTGTACAAGGCTTTCAACTAACACAAGGCGCTTTGGCATCCTCCGTGGGGCACGACAGCCATAATATTTGTGTACTGGGCACTAACGATGCCGACATGGTCACTGCCGTTAATCACCTCATTAAACTCGGCGGTGGTTTTGCTGCTGCCGTAAATGGCAAGATTGAGGCAGAACTCGCATTACCTATTGCAGGCCTAATGAGCCCACAACCACATGAAACCGTGCGCCAACAATTACTTGTATTAAGAAATGCCGTTCGCAATATGGGCTGCCCGTTGCCGGAACCTTTTTTACAATTAGCCTTTTTACCCCTACCCGTTATTCCCCACCTAAAGATTACCGACAAAGGGCTAGTAGATGTTGATACATTCAGCCTAATTGAAAGTTGATTTGTATAGACGCTATTCGCGCCATCGACTAGATGAATATCATAACTTGGGTATTCCGAGTATTCGGTTTAAAAATTCTCGGAAATGTAGGTGTCCAACCAATTTAGTCGGCTAGCGCTCCAATCCTCTAAATAAAGTCGCTCTAGCTCGATATCTAAATCTGCACCCTTATCGTCAAATAACTGCGCTCCCCAGCGAGCATTCTCTCTTTCAATGGCGCCGCTGTCATTCAATGCTTGAGCATATTGATCAAATCGATTCATTAAATTAGCCTGACTAAAGTGCGTTGTGCGCAGCAATTGCCAGCGAGACTTTAGGCGCTCCCGATAATTATCGGGGTTTGTCGAGTCAATGCGCTCTAGCAAAGTATTATCTAGCCAGCCTACGTGGCTATCTTTTTGACTACTCCAGTTTCGACCCCATGTGCCATCCATATCCCAAGGAATATAGTAAATTCGGTTATCTTTTAGGTCTGTCGATGTTTGATCGAAAACTGCGAAATATGTATTTTTTCCCTGATTATCCTTACCTAATATCACATTCAGCAACAGCGTATAATCAATAATGTTATCCAAATCGATGTATTGTGTTATCCCGCCCTTAAATTCTTCGTCACTGGCAGAGCGAACAAAACGATAAAGATTAGCGAGAGAGTTCCAAGCCTCTGCAGATGGCTCCTTAGGATAATCCAGCTGCCAACCGTGCCATTGAACCTGGTCATCACGGGGTAACTCCACGTCAGCTTCAAACTTTGAAACTAGCGCGCCGTCAACGTCACCCCATAGATCCGCTTTGTAAAGCACTCCTCGTACTTTCCCTTCTTTGGCATCCTTGAGATCCAACTGCTTGCGGTCGATTTGCTCTGTCAGCATGTAAACGCCGTGATATTGATCATTAAGCACAATCTCTACAAGCTTACCGCGGGTGCCACCAGAGTATGATGATGCATCAGACCATTCAGGTGTTTTGGCGAAGCCCCGCCATAGATCCGTTGAAACCCTGTTACGCATGCGAGCATAGTCGATATACATGGCATCCAAAATCCAGTCGCCATCTTTGCGCATACCCAATAACTTAACCTTACGCTCCTCGGCCTGATGGTGCGTATTGGATGCGCTTTCCCACAGTTCAATATCCAAGCTTTTCTTTGCGTACCCCTGTGACGTATTACCGCGATATTCGACCCCCATATCTGATGTGAAAACACTAAATTCACCCTCACTTAAAGGCTCTATGAGCGTTAAATAGGCAGGTTTTTTGGGCTCGTCACTGATTTCAGCTTCAGCGCTGATGTAAACAATCGGTAGACCCGTCAATACCAACTGCCACTGCTCCTCAACAATCTCGCCTTCAGCATTTTTTCTTGCAACCAACACAGGGTAAGAGTCCCCCGCTACCGCAGCAGCTAATTCGACCTGAACCGACGATGAGCCATTCACCCCAAGCAATCGAACATCACTATTAGCGGGCCTATCTTGAACAATATTAATCTGAAGCTGATGAAGTTGATCTAAAGCGACTGGCAGTAATAAACGCTTGGCATCCAAGTCAGCAATCATTTTGGGCAGATTCTGGGGTAATTTAACAGTAATATTTAGTGAATCGGTTGCACTGTTACCGCTCTGATCTGTCACTGTAAAAAGCAGCGTATAGAAAGATGATGAGCTATCAGCGGGTAATTTTATTTTAATATCTCGGTGGTGGGCTTCGCTCAATACTAGCTTTTGCCCCTCAGGCTGATGCCAAGAATAACTTAGCTCGTCGCCAGCGCGGCTTTTTCCTTGTCCAGATAAAACCACTTCAGAATCAGGTTCAAGCGTTAAATCGGAACCCGCGTCTGCAGTTAATCTCGGCTGCAGAGATAAGCCATCACAACCCATAAAAGTTAAAGAAAATAGAACTAGCAGTGATAATTTGCACCCAAAATACATACCATACTCCATAAATACACCGCACCGCCCTATGCTTTCCATGGGGGCACTTCATTATTGATCGCACATACTGCTCTAACCTTTTGTTCGTTACAATTTCAATAATGTTAAAAATTGTAACAATATAAACCGTTTGAACAGCATAATAGGGAACGGTCGTAAAAACCCAGCTAAAGCAATAAGGCTCCCCCCTCGAGATTAAGCCCGCGCCCCGAAAAAGCAGACTATAACGACACCACAGATTTTTTGCCCCCCCCAAAAAAAACTTAAGCCCTACTTCCCCGCTCTAAGCAAGTAAGCACGACATATCTCTTTCCTAAAAGCCCCAAAGGAGCGTAACCCAAAGAGTATTGAACTATCCAGAAACACAAGGAACTCAACCAGCAACAATAGCGCAAGCTCTAAATAAATTTAGCCTCAACCGTCTTAATCTCTGCCATCATTCGCGCGTTTTCCCCAAGAATCAATTTCTTGGGATTGTGCTTTAACCAGTAACCATTAATAAAATCAATTTCACTCAGCTGCTTCCGCTGAATATCTTGTCGCATTGAACTGGTGTTATTAGCGGTACTTTTCGCGATAGCCACTGCCATATCAAGAACAACTTCCGCAGAAGTGCTATAAACATACGTGCTTAACCACAAGGCAATTTCACCGGCCAAGGCACGCATGCTTGTCATCGCTTGTGCATTCGATAGTAACTCACCGTTTTTACAATCGAACAATGCCGTTAAAGGATTAATCAGGCTATTGACCACCAGCTTATTCAATAAGCGCTCGTCAATATTATCCACAACATTGAATAATTCGGGTAAATCATCCCGGTTAATAAACTGCAGAATACGATCATCAACCATCGTCTCACCAGCACCTTTATACATATAGTGCCCCGGCGCCACCTTGCTAACCCCCTCCGTAGTCGTCGCAAAAAACACAGGGCAATTGGTGCGTTCTTGCACCAATTGCTGCGCCCCTAAACCGTTAAATAAACAGATCACAATACTGTGCGGCCCAAGTCGTGATTGTATTGATGCAAATGCATCGAGTGCCTGTGTCGACTTAGTGCAAATAATGAGGCCATCAATAACGTCACATTCAACACCCGTCAAATGATGCTGAACGTTTTTTAAGTCGGTAAAGCGCCTATCATCATTTTGATGATTACGACCAATCAAGCTAAATGTACGCTGCTGCTCACTTAACTTAAAAGCCAGAAGTGTACCAATAGCGCCGGCACCCAAAATGTGCCAGTGTTTGTATATTTTTGTCTGCATAGCAATTGAATTCAAATTAAATAGATAACACCAGCCCTTTCAAGGTGACTTTTTAACCAGTTTTTCCTTCGCTAATAGCTTT
>NZ_CEXWTU010000271.1:0-6040 GCF_982758155.1 Marinagarivorans sp.
CAGCCGCTCGGCGCTGGCTTTTTTGCTGTTACTTTGTTGGCCCTTTGCTTTGGGTTTAGCTTGAGTAACAGGTGCCACAATGACCACGCCGTTGCCCAACGCCAAGGCTTGCTCCAGCGCATCGGCCAATTGCTGCTCGTTTTGCGGGCTAATTTTAAGGCTGAGTAACGGTAACTCGATATCGTGCTCGCAGTAGCGATCCAGTACTGGCCAATCGTTAGTGGGTAAGTATTCGCCATCAACACGGAGCTTGTCATAGCCACGTGTGGCGGCCCATTGGGCTAATTCGCGGTAGATGCCTTTGCGCGCAACGACCATGGGCGCCAGTAAGGTTACCTCGCGCTCGCGGTAGTCTTTTTGCAGGCGCGCAAGGATAGCATCCGGGGTTTGCGGCTCGATGGGTACATCGCAGCTGGGGCAATATTGGGTCGCCAATTTTACATAGAGCAAACGCAGGTAGTGGTAGATTTCCGTAAGGGTGGCAACGGTACTTTTACGGCCACCGCGGCTGGTGCGTTGCTCGATGGCGACGGCTGGCGGTATGCCGTAAATGGCATCCACATCTGGGCGTGCAGCGGGCTGCACAAACTGGCGCGCGTAGGCATTCAGGGATTCCAAATAGCGGCGCTGGCCCTCGCCAAAAATCAAATCAAACGCCAGCGTACTTTTACCGCTGCCGCTGACGCCGGTAATCACCGTAAGCTTGTCGCGGGGAATAGTGACATCAATATTTTTAAGGTTGTGCTCGCGGGCTTTGTGCACGCTGATCTCGCGGGGGGCCTTTTTACGGCTACGTTTACTGGCAGTGGGTAATGGCGCCCCTTGGGTTAAGGCTTTTTGGTAATCGCGCAACGCTTGCGCGGTGTAACCCACAGCCAAGGTCGCAATATGCGCAGGCGTGCCGGTGGCCAGTACTTGGCCGCCGGCATCACCGCCCTCGGGGCCGATATCAATAATCCAGTCGGCAGCGCGAATAACATCCAAGTTGTGCTCGATCACCAGCAGCGAATGGCCCGCGCCAAGCAACTGCCGAAAGGCGCCCATTAAGGTGGCAATATCGGCAAAGTGCAAACCGGTGGTGGGCTCATCAAACATAAACACAATATGCTCGCGAGCTTTGGCTTTGGTGGCCGCTAGGTGGCCAGCCAGCTTTAAGCGCTGGGCTTCGCCGCCGCTTAGCGTGGGCACAGCTTGGCCCAACTGTACGTAATCCAGCCCTACATCGGCCAAAGGTTGCAGGGTTCGCTGCACCTCGGCGTACTCGCAAAAGAAGGCCAAGGCCTCGGCCACCGTCATCTCCAAAGCATCGGCGATGGATACCGCGCGCGGTGCTTTGCCGTCGGCCGAAGGCTGCAGTAGTTTTACCTCGAGTATCTCGTTGCGAAACCGGCGGCCGTCGCAATCGGGGCAGCGTAGGTATACATCACTTAAAAACTGCATTTCCACATGCTCAAAGCCATTGCCTTGGCAGGTGGGGCAGCGGCCGGTGCCCGCGTTAAAACTAAAGGTGCCCGGTTTGTAGCCGCGCTCTTTGGCCAGCGGTGCCGCCACAAACAATTTGCGAATAGCATCAAAGGCGCCAACGTAGGTGGCTGGGGTGGAGCGGGTTGTTTTGCCGATGGGGCTTTGGTCCACCATCACCACTTTATCAATGTGCTGTAACCCATTAATGCGTTGATGGCTGCCCGGCGCCTCGGTTTGCTCACCAAAATGCTTGAGTATCGCAGGGTAAAGCACTTGCCGCAGGAGTGTGGATTTACCCGAGCCACTCACCCCGGTTAGGCATACCAAACGCTTAAGCGGAATATGCACATCGATGTTTTGCAGGTTGTGCGCGCTGGCGCCGATAATATCAATCGCTGGGCTATTGCTGCCCTGGGTGCTGTTTACTCCAATGTTTTTAACCGCATCGCTCGCCGCTTGTGCAAGGTACTGGGGCGAAGCCTCTGCCACCGCGTGGCCTTTTTGACCGGGCCCATGCTGGTGACCCACTTGCTTGCTGCCGCAGAGGTATTGCGCGGTGAGGTTATTTTTGCGTTTTAGCAGGGCGGCCGGTGTGCCAAAAAATTCGATATTGCCACCCAAGCGCCCGGGGCCTGGGCCTATATCTAATATGCGGTCTGCCGCCATAATTACTTGCGGGTCGTGCTCCACCACTAACAACGAGTTACCCGCATCGCGCAGGCGCTGCAGTACTTTAACCAAGCGCTGAATATCGCGCGGGTGCAAACCGGTGCTGGGTTCATCCAACACAAATAGGGTATTCACCAGAGAGGTGCCAAGCGCGGTGGTTAAGTTAATGCGCTGTACCTCGCCGCCGCTTAGGGTGCGTGATTGGCGGTCGAGGGTAAGGTAATCGAGCCCCACCTCGCACAAATAATTAAGCCGAGCGCGAATTTCCTCCAGTAGTAATTCGCCCGCTTCATCCACGGCGCGGCCACTTTGGCTCTTGCTCAGTTGCGCAAAAAACTCGCCACAACGCGAAAGCGGCAGACGCATAACATCGGTAATATTCAGCCCCGGTAATTGATTAAAGCGCGCCTTAGGCAACGCGGGCCCGGCGGGCTTAAAACGGCTGCGACCGGCTAGCGCTTGTTTTGCTGCATCTAATGAACCCACCCGCCACCACAGCGAGGCGGGTTTAAGCCGAGCACCCTCGCAAGTTTGGCAGGGCGTGTAGGCGCGGTACTTGGATAGCAACACGCGAATATGCATTTTGTAGGCTTTGCTTTCTAGCCACTCAAAAAACCGGCTAATGCCGTACCACACGTTTTGATCCCAGTGGCCCTCGCCCTGCAGCACCCACTGGCGCTGGTCTTCGGTAAGATCCCGCCAGGGTACATTGGTAGGAATACCCCGCGCCTTGGCGTATTTCAGCAGTTCGCGCTGTACGTCGGCATAGCTTGGGGTTTGAATAGGTTTAATGGCGCCATCTTTGAGGCTTTTGCCCTCGTCCGGTATCACCAAGCCGTAATCGACCCCGATAATGCGACCAAAACCACGGCAGGCCTCGCAAGCGCCAATGGGCGAGTTAAACGAAAACTGACTAGGGTTGGGTTCGGGGTAGTCGATATTGCAACTGGCGCAGTGGTGGTGGCTAGAAAACGGCACCGGCTTGCCCGCTTGCATGTTGTCATCTAACGGGTACACACGCAGGTGGCCCTTGCCATAGCGCAAGGCGGCTTCCACGGATTCGGTCAGGCGACCACGGTTGTTCTCTTTGAGTTTTAATCTGTCCTGCACGACCTCTACCTGATTACCCTCGCGATTTTGCATGCGCGTGTAACCTTGCTGGCTGAGTAGCTGCAACACCTCATCGTCGCTAAGCGACTCCGGCACGGTAATAGGCATGCACACCATTAGCCGCTGCCCTTCGGCGTAATCGCGATACAACGCCTGCACCACGCTTTGCGGTGTATCACTTACCACTTCGTGGCCGCAGCCTTGGCAGTACAGGCGCGCCAAGCGGGCAAATAATAACTTCAGGTAATCGTTAAGCTCGGTCATGGTGCCAACGGTAGAGCGCGAGGTGCGCACCGTGTTGCTCTGCTCAATAGCAATCGCCGGCGGAATACCCTCGATACTATCAACGGCGGGCTTGTCCATGCGGTCTAAAAACTGGCGCGCGTAAGCCGAGAAGGTTTCAACGTAGCGGCGCTGGCCTTCGGCATAGATAGTGTCGAAGGCCAAGGTGGACTTGCCCGAACCACTCACCCCAGTGACGACCACCAACTCCCCAAGCGGGATATCCAAGTCGAGATTTTTAAGGTTATTTTGGCGCGCGCCGCGAATTACAATGGCATCAATGGTCATGAACTACTACGTCCGATCAACAAATTTAAGCCTACTATACGGCAGCGGGCTAGAGGAGGATGTAGGATTTATTGGCGGCTGTAGGAAAGTGGCAAGGTAGCGGTTTGTAGTGGTTAACCCATCCGCTCACCTACTAAGATAGTGTTTTGGGTGTGCTAGATTGGTTTCCCCAATTATTATGTTATGGATGTCCTATCCTTTGCCCTTTTTCCTTTTCCCTCCTATCTTTTGTATTTGTATTTGACTTTTTAATTGCCGAATACATTCGACCAGGGAGAGACCGCAGCCAAAAAGAAAGCTTAAATGAATCGTCAAAGTCCCAAAGATCCGGATCCCCCCCCCTATCAACCTCCAATAAACGCAAGGTTGAGTCATATCTAATCACCCTAAAACTGCGACCAGAATCCAAGTAAAGGCGAAAGCTGCTGTAGCTCCACGTTCCGTCATCTTCGGCCTTATTGGACTTTAAAAGAAAGTGACCATCCTTATAAATTTCAATCACCTCATCACCACGATAATAAATTCAACATCCAGAGGGTTTAAGTCATCCCTGACCGCCAACACAGAGATGATATAGAGCCCTATGATAACAATTACAACTCTCTTCATCGTGACCAAAACCTACTTACGATTAAGACGACCAGCATGTCAAATTCTTCCATGAAAATCATTTGGGTGCGGCCCTCCATTTAGAAACCAATCAGGATAAGCCATATTAAATGTATATGTCTGGTTAACAGTTCGAAAAGGGGTGTGTAGCCCAGCATCATTTTTCACACTATCGAAGTTTGCGGAACCATCGAAAGGAGTTAATCGAGTGTATGAGTCTACAGTCATTGGGTTAGTTACTACCACAAGCGCACTGGGACCATTTTCATTCGGGTATATATTAACATTTGCCCTGCCAAGCATATGAAGCGTTGGGTTAATCGCCGGAACAGTTGCATCCCAAATAGCCTCAACGCCATTAAACCCAAATCCCCAAGCCATAACACCATCAGTGTAGCTATCTATCCCTCCTCCGGCATAATCGAGGACACCGATAATTCAAACGCTGTAGGCGTGCGAGTCCGTCTATCTTTCGCAGTTGTGGCGGGATCAAAGATTGCCTATCTAGCCGACTAGCCGTGGTAAAACTATTCACAGAGCTGCTTTTAGTCGATCAATGAAATCTTCGGCCAGCTTGGCACCAGCTCACCGTTATAACAATCCATATCGCCATGTACTGCTAAGGGTGTCGTGCTATCACCTAATAATACTGCGTCAATTTTGTAGGTTGCGCGATAGCCGCAGGCTCCTGATCCTGCGGATAGATAGAGTAGCTCAAGATCATTTTCTGCATTTAAAATCATACTGCCCCAAACTACGTTTAAAGATTTAAGCAATTTGTAATTGTCTTCACTTGGCACCATAAAACTAAGTGTTTCCAAAATATTGCCTGCGGAGTCGATTATATAATTTTGGTAAGAATCTTGATAAGCGCCGAAGTCACATGCAAATTGTAATAACTTTCGGTCGGCAGTTAAATCAACGATCCGCACTAGCCGTTCATCTGGAGCCCCAGCGTCACCAGTACATCCTTGTCTGTCGATTTTACTTTTCCAAAACAAAAATCTATTAAGGTCTGGCTTGCTAGTGACGGTACTTTTCTGTTCACTGGCGAGCTGTTGTGCGCAGGCCGTTGTGGTAATTAATGTTGCGAATAGGTGCGGTATGATTTTAAGCATAGTGGGCATAGGCTTGTTTAAAGTTAGGAGTAATGATGGCGCTTTGTGTAGATGCGAAAATTAACTGCTCAAGGTCCGTGGCTGTCTTAGCAATTTGGCTGGCATGGTCTTGGCCGTTAATGATTTTTCGAGCACCGACGTAATTGGTTGTAGCACCAGATAGGTATTGAACTAAGCGCGTGTTTGCAAACAAACCGTCGCGCATGATAATCGAGGACACCCATAACACAAACGGCTAAGGCCAAGCTCACAAGCGGTTCAGCTTAGGGCTTGGCTATCACAGTCAACGAGTGGCGTGTTCTTTAGCTCAACCCATTCAAATACTCCGCACCAAATAAACCCCAAAACCCTTATCAATCTCTCGCGGCAGCATAATGCCGGTGGTGAAATCTACATGCCAGGCGTAGCCATCTTCACGCCGGCCGGGGGTGCTGGACCAATAGCCCGCATTTAAGGTGCCAGGGAATACGGTTTCATTAACGGCCGGCACTGTGCAGGCG
>NZ_CEXWTU010000272.1:0-5977 GCF_982758155.1 Marinagarivorans sp.
CGTGGCAGCAAGATATAACGCCGTACAAAGTCTGGCTATCCGAAATCATGCTGCAGCAAACGCAGGTCGATACGGTTATCCCCTACTTCGAACGCTTTATTAGCCACTACCCTAACGTGCAAGCCTTAGCCGCCGCCCCGGTAGACCACGTGCTGCACCTGTGGACGGGCTTAGGCTACTACGCCCGTGCGCGCAATTTACACAAAGCAGCGAACGCTGTATTTAATGATTTTTCAGGCGAATTCCCCAGCAGCGTAGACGAGCTGGTTACACTGCCCGGTATCGGGCGCTCCACGGCGGGCGCAATAGTAAGTCTAGCCTTTCAAAAACCCGCCGCCATTCTCGATGGCAACGTAAAGCGCGTATTAGCCAGACACTACGCCATAGAAGGTTGGCCCGGGCAAACCGCAACGGCTAATGCACTTTGGGATGTAGCTGAAGCTTTAGCCCCAAAGAAAGCACGGAAACAAGATAACCGCGCTTATACTCAAGTGATGATGGATTTAGGTGCGACCATTTGCACCCGAAGTAAACCCAAATGCACTGAGTGCCCCATCGCCAATAGCTGCCAAGCCTATAAAGACGACAGCTGGGCCAATTACCCCGGTAAAAAACCCAAAAAGACATTACCCGTCAAACACACTTACATGTTGCTACTCCAAAATGCGAGCGGCACATTGCTCGAAGAGCGGCCAAGTTCAGGTATTTGGGGGGGGCTTTGGAGCCTACCGGAATTCGATGATATGGACACACTGCCAAACATCATCAAACAACGCTGGCCCAAAGCAAAGCCTCAAGGTGCCGCCATTATTCACACCACCGTGCGCCACACCTTTAGCCATTACCACCTAGATATAACCCCGGTAGCGCAAAGCTTAAAACCACAAAGCCTTGTTGAAGAGCCGAAGGCTACTTACACTGCCACCCTACAGCAGCGCGCCGAGCTTTGGTACGACCCTTGCTGTCCTGCCAGTGTCGGACTCGCAGCGCCAGTGAAGAAGCTACTGGGTAAGATAAAAGCCACAACATGATAAGCAGTTTAAAGAACAACGCCCCCAGCGAAGGTAAGAAATGTAATGGATCAGAACGCCCCACACACGGCAGATACCGCGCCCCCGCCGCTTAATACCGGCGACAATAACGGCAACCCCAATAACATCACCTTCTCGGCGCTGTTAAAAGAGGATTACGCCACCCACGATCGCAGCTTAATTGAAGCTGGCTTATGGGCTTTATGGGCACACCGTTTTGGCAATTGGCGAATGGGCGTACAGTCGAAATTATTACGCATGCCGCTATCCATACTGTATAAAATTATGTACTGGTGGATCACCTGGTTTTTAGGCATACAACTGGACTATACCGTTAAGGTTGGGCGTCGTGTTCGGCTGTGGCACAACGGGGGCATGGTGCTTATTGCACGCGAAATTGGCGATGATGTTCATATTCGCCACAACACCACTTTTGGCGTAGCCGATAGAAAAAACTTAACCGCAAAGCCCATTATTGGCAACAGGGTAGAGATCGGTACCGGTGCTGTCATTCTTGGCCATGTTCATATCGGGGATGACGCCATCATCGGCGCCAACGCCGTAGTCACCAAAGATGTTGCGCCCTGCACTCTTGTTGGCGGCGTGCCCGCGAAATTCATCCGCGACCTTGCGCCACAAACAGAGGCCCCACAAGCCGCCACCACAAAAGATCAAAGCGAGCCTACTGAATGAGCCACGATAAAATCCAAACCGCAATTGTTACAGTGACATATCACTGCGAAGCATTTATCGAGGCTTTTTTACAATCTCTCGTTCCCGAGCTTGCGCCAGACTCCAGCAATCACCTATTCATCGTTGATAATCTATCCGGCGATAACACCCTAGCCACAATCGACAAATTCGTAGCGGCTAATAACCTACACAATAAAGTGACAGTACTACCACTAGATCAAAACAAAGGCTTCGGCGCAGGCTGCAATGCGGGCGTTGCCGCCGCAAAACCCTACGACCCTGATTACTACTGGTTTATAAACCCTGACACTCAGATTTTTGCAGAGACGGCCCCTTCTCTTCTGGAGTTTTTGGAGGAGCACCCCAAAGCCGGTTTTGTCTGCAGCCAGCTTCTAGATGCCAACAACACCCCCTCCACCAGCAGTTTTCGATTCCCCTGTATCTACAGCGAATTATGCGGTTCATTTCGATTCAGCGCCGTCGATAAAATGCTCGCGCATAAAAACATAACTATGCCGATCAGCGAAGAAGCCCAGCAAGCCGAATGGATAACCGGGGCATCTTTTTTAGCCCGCGCCAGCACTTTTGATGCACTGGACGGCTTCGACGAGAAATTCTTCCTTTATTTTGAAGAGGTGGACCTATGCTTTCGAGCACGACAAATAGGTTTTGAGTGCTGGATTAACCCCAAAAGCCGTGTGTATCATATTGCCGGCGCTTCTACAGGGCTTGCCAGCGGTCGTAAAATGGTAAAACGGCGCCCACAGTATTGGTTTAGCTCTAGACGCTATTACTATTGTAAGAATTATGGCCGTCTGTATTTTGCCGTTGTCGATTTAATCGTTGTTACGGGGCTATCCCTTTTCAAGCTTAGAGCCGCAATACAACGAAAGGACAACAATGACCCACCACACTTACTGAAAGACTACGCACGTAACAGCCTATTATTCAAAGCCAAGGGCGATAAATAAAACAGCCCGGCAAACTTTTGATCGCTCATCTATTTTTTGGTATCACCCATGACTCGCACTGTATTCTGCAAAAAATACCAAACAGACCTCCCCGCCCTAGAGATACCACCACTGCCCGGCGCCAAAGGGCAAGATGTGTACGACAACATCTCAGCCCAAGCTTGGCAGGAATGGCTAGCCCACCAAACACGGTTAATCAACGAGAAGCACCTAAGCTTATTCGACCCCAGCAGCCGCAAGTATCTTAGCGCGCAAATGGAAAAGTTCTTTACTGGCGGCGAGTTAGACGCCATCGAAGGCTACGTGCCCGAATCCAAGCCAGCAAACAACGACACGCCAGAAAGTAATTAAAAAACCCAAAAAAGGCTCTTGACTCATACAAGAGATACGGGTTTAATACGCGCCTCTTTCGGGGCAACCCGAAAAGCCCGGTTAGCTCAGTCGGTAGAGCAGGGGATTGAAAATCCCCGTGTCCGTGGTTCGATTCCGCGACCGGGCACCATATTTATCAAAAAAGCCTCAACAGCAATGTTGGGGCTTTTTTTATCTGCGCCCGCAGCCTCCGGCCTAACCCTACACCACACCAATATTGTTAGTGAATGAAGTACGCACCACCCTGCCTCCACCACCAACTCGGCTCACGCCGACTATTTGCCGAAACGCCGTAAATCCGTCTCGGCATTTCGCTCCCGGCAATGCTCTACCATTGGCTTCCTAGCCAAAGCATGAAGGCTTCCACACCGACATCTAGCGGTGAGGCTCCCGCAAATAGCCGCCGCGAGCCTAACTACAAACCCGCTGCAGCCCTAACCCTCAAATACATTCTCTGGTACCATTCCCATTTACGAATTGCTATGAATAGTTAGAGGAATAGAGATGGAGATTTATTTAGCATGGCGGCGTCTGGCCACGGCTGGCTTGCTTTTATTACCGTTATTGAATGGGTGCGGCGGTAAGGATATAAACGATCAACCCGATGATTCAACACCATTTGAACTCACTGTAGATTACCCACCAAGCGCGTCGATCACGCAGGGCGGCCTAAAAGAAATAACAGTCCGCGGAACGGTCAACGAAAGTAGCCTCACAAGTAACACTCAAATCTTCGTTAACGATACTCCAGCCCAACTCAGTACAGACGGCAATTGGCATTCAACGATTGAGCTAATTAGCGGTGTGAACACAATAAATATCACCGCAGAAAACAATAGCCAAGGCTCAGCTCTAGCAGCCACCTTAGACAATCGATGGCATTTTACTAGCTTCCTTGAAGCACAAGGCGCCACTCGCAACCTATACGGAGTCCAAGGTAAGCGGAATTTGATTAAATACAATCTAGACACCGACACCACCGAACCGCTTTTCGCCACTAATACATGGGTGATAGAGAATGATTGCGACAACATCATTAACGGCATCGTTTATCCAGAATTAGAGAAAGCGGTCGTGGTATGCCAATCTGAAGTGCTTGGTGCGAATGAGCGTATTTTCGTAATCTCCCTTGCTGACCAAAGCATTTTATTCACGCGAGATGAAAGACTTAATAGCTACTGGCAACTAAGCGCGCTACCAGGTTCTAAAGCAATCATTAGCCTTGATGATTTTCAGCTATTGCTACTCGACCTCCACTCTTTAAATTACGCAATTGTGAGTATTGATGCCGGGCTTAACGATCTTGATAACGAGATTATTCTGAGCACAAACTCCGAATTCATTAATCTTGCACCACCTCGAGTCAATGCTCGCAACATACAAATTGCCACTCAAAACCTTTTAGATATTGATCTATCAGCAATCAATGAGACCACTACGGTAGGTGGCAGGATCGACGCCCCCTTCGTGAAAGAAAGCTACTATTCATCTGACAACGGTGAAGCAGATTCATTTACGATCAATTCAGACTCAAGCATAATTATCCGAGAGGGCGAGTCAACGCTTGAGGTGTCAGGCTACCTCAGTGAGCAAGATGCCGACACATTCTTCGGAGCCCCATCAAAGTACCTCGCAAAGGTTGATAACTACTGGTACGTTCGATCGCATGAGAATGATGTTCTGAGAGTAGACAGCCAAACAATGAACCAGGAAAAAGTACTAACCTCCCCCATTCAAGGGGAGGAGCAGGAACTTATCTCGCTCACGGGCAATAGCGCCCTGCGGGCTACTACAGGCCTAGAAAACCTGTCGACACTAGATCTGGGGGCTGACGAGCTAACCCCCATTAACTTAAATATTGAGCGCACACCAGAAAACCTTGGAGGGCCATCTTTTTTTAATGACGCAGCTATAAACTCCAACAATACAATGGTCGCGGCTGCTCGGCATTTCAACGCCAGCAATCATAGATCTGGCACATTCAACATGCTAGACATATACAACCCGAATGGTGGTAATTTACACAAAAGCATAACCGCTGAAACACTAATCCAGCAGGCGGCGCTCACCAGCACTGGCTCCTATGAAATAAACAACCTCACCTTCTCTGACAGTGGCGAGTCACTTATTTTTTCCATGCACTTCTCACCGTTTGGTACGATTAATGACTCGAGCGCAGGGATTTTTAGATTAAACCTTGTCAACGATCAACTTGAGATGCTGGCCGAATGGCAAATCGCAAGGCCCTTATACTTTTCACCGATTGATATGGGGCCTATCGCCAATGAAATGATCCCCTTTAAAAATAGTATTACAAATTCTATATCCCTCCTTGACCTTGCAACTAATACGGTAACACCAATACTGAACAACCACGAGCAATACACTGCAATGTCGAACCCTCATTTAGCGGAGAATGGAAAGTACATCTATCAGTATGTGAACGATAAGAATTCATCCTCCTATATGCCGACAAGGCTATTAATTAAGATCAACACGATGACTGGTGGCACAGATCTTATCAGTAGCGACGCGCAAGGCTACGAGCAAATATTTCACGGTGGAAGACTTCACATCAACCAAGAAAAAAACCTCGCCTACGTTCTTGGCGCCTGGTCATATATCATCATTGACCTTCTTTCCGGCCAGAAATTGACGATGAATTACCCCGACCGCTAATTAATCATCGCTATAAACTAGCTCGCCTAGGCCGACATAATCTATTCTTGGCGGGCTGACTCATAGCCCACGCCGGCCGATAATTTTCCTGACGCGCTCAAGCCGTCCTCGACATTTTTCTTCCAGCAATGTCTACCATTAGCAACCCCAGTCAAAGCCAGCCGCTCGGCTTTGACTCCTCGACTTTGTGCGTTCCGAAAAGTCTAATTAAGTAAATGCCTATACTGATGT
>NZ_CEXWTU010000273.1:0-5958 GCF_982758155.1 Marinagarivorans sp.
GTTGAGAAAACAGGCGCCCTCGTCTAATTGGACAAACTATTATTGCCCCGCCCCTTAGGCTGTTTTTTTTGGGGTCTCATTTATGGTAACTCATAAAGTCCAAAGTATACGGGTAAGAATTCACTCAGTGCCGGAATGAAAATCACAAGTGACAGTGCAAAAATCATGGCTACGTACATTGGGAGTAACGGTTTAATCAGCGCGCCAATCGAGGTTTTAGCAACGCTACATCCTACAAACAAAACGCTGCCAACCGGCGGAGTGCACAGTCCAATACAGAGGTTCATAATCATAATAATGCCGAAGTGAAGCGGCGATAGGCCTAAACTCTCGGCAACGGGTAATAGAATTGGGGTGAAAATGAGCACGGCTGGCGTCATATCCATAAAAATACCAACGAGCAACAAAATGATATTGATCGTGAGTAATATCACGATAGGATTATCGGTAAGGTTGAGTAACTGAGCCGATAGGTCTTGAGGGATATTCTCGTAGCTTAGAATCCAAGACATGGCGGTGGATGTAGCGATGAGCAATAATACAATGGCCGTTGTTTCGCCAGCTTTCACGAGCAAGGGTTTTAAATCACCCCAAGTGATTTCTTTATAGACAACTAATGATAAAAATCCGGCGTATAGCACAGCTATAACACTGGCTTCTGTCGCGGTAAAAATGCCTTTAATGATGCCCCCGATAACAATAAATATTAATGCTAGGCTGGGTATGGCTTCCCAGCTACGGAGAATAATGTCTCTAAAAGTGGGTTTATCGCCAACCGGAAATTTCTTAATACGGGCATAGATAGCGCATACAACCATAAGAAAGGCGGCCATCAATATGCCGGGGATATAGCCTGCTACAAATAAAGCGGCAATAGAAACGCCACCACTGGCTAGTGAATAAATAATTAAGATATTACTCGGTGGAATTAATAATCCTGTTGTAGACGAGGCAACAGTAATAGCAGCATTAAAGTTTTTATCGTAACCCTCTTTATTCATTGTCGGTATCATAAAGCTACCGATGGCAGAGGTTGCAGCAACGGCAGAGCCTGAAATAGCGCCGAATAGTGTGCAACTAATTACGTTAACAAAAGCCAACCCGCCGGGAAACATTCCAATCAGCACTTTAGCAAACTCGACTAAGCGTCGGGCAATGCCGCCTTGCCCCATAAGCAATCCCGATAAAATAAAGAAAGGAATGGCTAAGAGTGAAAAGCTATTTAAGCCGCCGCCCATACGTTGGGCTGTTGTGGTTACCGCGGGAACAAAATCAATGCTTACTAGCATTGTGAGCACCGTCGAAATACCAATACTAATAGAAACCGGTGTTCCGATAATCAGTAGAAAGGTGAAGCTAATTATTAGGATGAGAATCGAGGGATCCATGACTTATGCCTTGTCGTTGTTTTTATTGTCTGAAAATGATTCAGCATGGATGAAATTGTCAAAAGCAAACCAACAAATAAATAAACCGCTTATGGGGATGCAGGCGTAAACCCAACCCATTGGGAAGCCCAGCGCCGCAGAATTCTGTTTAAGGCTAAGCGTAAGCGCCATAAGCTTGTAACCGCCAAAAACCATGACGGATATCGCAAATAAAAATGTAATGCACTGAATAAAACGGTTCAGCCTAACGCGCGATGTAGTAGATACGGCATTGATGACTAAATCTAAACTAAGATGCGAATGCTTACGGTAAGCATAGGCTGCGCCGAATAATCCCACCCACATCAAAAGAAACCGCGCCAGCTCTTCGGTGTAAGAGCTAGGGTCGGCAAGAATAAAGCGAGAGACCACCTGCCAAAGCACATCGATAACCATGGCAAGCATCAATAAGGCCAGTAAATTGGATAGGGCGACTTCTAACCCTTTTGAAACACGAACGACGATAGGCATTAGTTACACTCTATTTACGGAGTAATTGAATATTATGGATGATGTCTTTATTCACTTGAGATTGATCGCGGTTTGCATCTGAGTCGGGTGCCTGTACCTTTTTCTGGTAAGGGATTTTATCTGGAATGATGATTTCGACACCTGCTTTAGCAACCGCTTGAAGGGCTTTTTGGGTAGCTTCTGCCCATAATTTACGTTGGTAAATAACGGACGCGTCCATAGCCGACTGCAGCCAACCTTGTTGCTGTGCAGTTAGGTGATTCCACGTGTATTGGCTGATCAGAATAATGTCTGGCACCATCGTATGTTCATCAAGGGTGTAATATTTAGCAACTTCAAAATGCTTTGATGACCAAAAGCTGGGCGGGTTATTTTCGGCACCATCAACAACACCTTGCTGAAGTGCAGTATAAAGTTCGCCCCATGCAATAGGCGTTGCGCTACCCCCAAGAGTGTTCACCATCTGAATGGCCGATTGGCTTTGTTGAACACGAATTTTTAAGCCCGCTAAATCATCCGGCGTATGTATGGGTTTGTTAACACTGTAAAAACTCCGGCTACCGGCATCATAAAAGCCTAGTCCGCGCAGATAAACAGATTCGCCGGCTAATAAAATATCCCGCCCAATATCCCCATTCAATGTCCGCCAAAAATGATCGTTATCTTCAAAAAGGTAGGGCGTACTAAAGACTTTCATCTCTTCAATAAATTCTTCGAGGGGGCTTGAGGAGACTTTGGTCATGGCTAGGCTGCCTATTTGAAGTAACTCAATAAGCTCCCGCTCGCCGCCCAGCTGGCCGCTAGAATAGATATCAATGGACATGGCACCCTTTGAATTTTTTTCGAGTTCCTTCGCCATAAATACAATCGCTTTATGCACCGGGTGATCGGTATTCAGTGTATGTGCAAGTTTTAGCGTTTGATGATTCGCATCGTTTTTTTGACAACCTGCGAGCAATACGGCGAATGCCGACAGCGCGATAAAGGTGCAGAGTGATCTAATCATATTTTCTGGCCGCATATTTATAGTTTAGGTGCCTGTACATTAAGCATGCCCTGTTCAGTGACAAAACCTAGCCAAGTTACAAGGTACAAGGTTTTTTGTCATCTCGATGCAAATTGGTAAGGCCATCTTAGCGGCAGCGAGATTAATCCTCAACCTCTAAGGTAGTTTCCTGAGTGATAAAGCCAAAAAAGGATATCAAGAGTCAGTATTTTGGGGCTTAACCTTGTATACATGGGGATTTAGTGAAAACCTAATCGGATAAACTACCTAAATACTAAGGTTAAGAGCGGGGTAGAATGAAACAAATTGAGCTCGTGGGCACAAAAAGCTTTGTGATCGCGCATTATCATTGGTATGACCAAAATGGGCTGTATTGCGGGTTAAGCTGATTTTTTTCGCAAACTAAAGCTGCCGCTCTTTAAAAAGCAGCCGAATGGTATTCAAATTAACCACTAACAGAGAAAATTCCAATAATGTTCCGCCGATCGAACCAATAATTATATTGTTAATTAGCCAGCAAAGGGTGCCGCCAAGTAACGCAAGGCGCATTGCAATACCGGTTAGGCAGAATAGGGCGTAGGTACCAATGCAGCCACCAATAACGGGCAGTATATCTAGCCAGTTTTCTGCGGCATGCAGCCCAAAGCCTAGCAGTGTGACTATAAATGCATAGGCAATTCGCGGGGATGAGCTTCGAATAGAAACTCCTGTACGAACCGCGGAAAACAGCGCAGCTATAACCGAGGTGGTTGCCCCCATAAGTGCAAAATGCAGTACGTTGTTCAAGGTGACGGCTAACATTACATACTTGAAGCGCTTGTCATTTTTTTGAAAGAAGCAATATAGCCCAAGTGCAAAGCTCAGCATACCAACAGCTTGAGCCCAGAATAGGTCCGGCACAGCAGCGCACTCCGTTATTATTTATCCGGCATTCTAACTGTGATGCGTCTTTTTTGGTATTACCAATAATCAAGGCGCGGCTCTGTGTGGATTCACCCGAATTCACTACCCTTTTGCAGAGCAAAAAAAGTACACTGCTTAGCACGTTGTGGGCCGCGAGCGCCGTGCAGTGTTGTATTGAAAGCTCAAATTGGAGAAACCCCTGCCCAATGAAAACGCTACCGCACCAATCCCTTGGCTTAGCTAATGATCGTTTTTTGATTTTTAATCGGCTGCTCATTTTACGTGCATGCGTGTTGTGCAGTTTTGTGCTCTATACGGTAGGTTTTGCAGGCTACCCCACAGGGCTATGGAGCGCTGGTGTTTTATTGGTACTCAGTGGGATTTTCTCGGCAAAAACATGGTTGCATTACCGCGCGGAAAAAGTCATACCGAATGGGGCCTTACTTCTTCAGTTAGCTTGGGACGGCATTGCGATTTTGATTTTTGTCTGTGCAACAGGCCGTTCGACGAATCCTTTTATTTATTACTTGTTAGTCTTTGTCGCGATTAGTGCTGGCGTCCTTCGGGAGCGTATGGCTTGGGTTTTTACGATAGTTAGTATCTCAGCATATTCGTTACTGATGTACCTTGACACCAACCAGCATATGGCTCATATGGATGCTCAATTTAGGTCCCACTTGCTTGGCATGTGGATAAACTTCGTTGGCAGTGCAATTCTAATTTGTTTTTTTATCTCACGTTTAACACGGGCGTTAAAAGATAGGGAGCGGGCCCTAAGTTTAGCGCGCGAAGAGATATTGAAAAATGAGCAGTTGATTGGCATCGGCACCTTAGCGGCTTCAACGGTTCACTCCTTCGGCACGCCGTTATCGACGATTGCCATGGCCATTGGCGAAATTGACGCTATTCATAATGATGTTGAAACACGTGAGTGCACCGCGAGTATTAAGGCGCAAATAGATCGTTGTAAAGCAACCATGAAAAAGCTAACGTCATTAGCAAGCCATAAAAAAACACCGGTTCAAAACATAGCGTTAGAGACATTTATTTTGGAGCTAGAAGAGCACTTTGCACTGATGGATGCCAAACCTTCACCGTCATTTACCCTAGAAGTCGGTACCGAGAACCGCGACTTACCTGGCGGAATGTTGTTGTTTCACGCCATAATCAACTTGATTGAAAATGCCATCAACGCGGCCAATACGCGAGTTAACATTACGATTGGAATGTCCCTAGATTGTATCGATATACTGATTGAAGACGATGGCCTGGGCATTGAAAATGAAACACTTGAAAACTTAGGTGAAGCTGTATTCACGTCTAAATCAGGCTTGGGCATTGGGTTTTTACTGGCGAATTCAACGATAGAGCGGTTGGGCGGCAGTGTTCGTTTTTCTAATCCACGTGCATCTGATGCAGTGCCATTAACACGTGTATTTGTGACAATACCCTCGATAGGAGGGGTAAACCATGATCAATAAACTGTTTTATTTGGAGGATGATGAGGCGCTGGCTTACATGACAGTAAAAGCTTTTGTTCGCCGTGGCTTTGAGGTCCAGCACTATTCTAATATTGCTGATGCCAAGGTTGACGACCAACTAAATTATTTTTCACATGCGCTCTTGGATATGAAGTTAACAGACGGCAATTCTCTTTCTTTAGTCTCTAACCTTGCCGCCAGTCATCCTAATATTAAAATACTTTTGCTGACTGGATACGCAAGCATTGCAACGGCAGTGCAAGCCATAAAATTAGGCGCCCATAACTATATAGCAAAACCGGCAGCCATTGATGAAGTTATGGCGGCATTTGGTGAGGAATTCATTATCGATGACGCTCCCGAAGGCTCGATGTCTTTAAAGCGTCTAGAGTGGGAGAAAATTCAGCAGGCGCTATCAGAAAATAACGACAACATTACGCTTACCGCAAAACAGCTGAATATGCATCGCCGTACCTTACAGCGAAAACTCCATAAGCGGCCTGTGACACAGTAGGCTGCTTCCTCTGTGAAACTTACGCTGCATCGGTGCGACAATATGTCGCACTGACCGCATGGTCATACTTCGTTAAAGTTACAGCCTCAAAAATTACATTGATAAGGGGCGAGGCAATAATAGTTTATCCAATTAGGCGAAGAGATCGGCTTTCTT
>NZ_CEXWTU010000274.1:0-5863 GCF_982758155.1 Marinagarivorans sp.
GCCAGCGTTTGCAACAGTTCGCATTCGTAATAGGGGGTAATCGGTATGAGACATCAGCAAACAGGTGCCACTCTTATTGTAGCCTTGGTTTTACTCGTTATTGTTTCGTTGTTTGGTATAGCGGGAATGCGTGGTACCACCTTAGAGATGAAAATGATTGCAAGTGCCCGCGATCGAGCGATTGCATTCGAAGCCGCAGAAAGTACTTTAAGGCAAGTTGAAAAAAACATTATAGATGCGCCGCCAACGTTAGCCCAAATTAAAGAATTCCCGGTCGGATGTGTTTCGGCTGAAGACAGCAGCCAAAAAGGTTTTTGTTTTGGTGGCGATTTCGAACTAGAGAGTCCCTACAGTACATGCAGTATTCTTCCTGATGATACTACCGAGGTGGTTAATATCTGGGCTTCTCAAGACAATTGGGAGAGGGGTAATTTCGCTGTGGAAAATGTACCCGTCTCTCAAAGTGGTGAGGGAGATGCAAAAATGCTGGAAACTAAATTTTTTGTAGAATTTATGTGTTTCACGCTTAAAGAGTCGGGCCTTCAGGCAACTTTGGATGATAAAGAAAACGGCGATGGTGATTTAATTTATATGCCAATGTACCGAATTACAGCGCTAGCAGAGGGGCCTGGGCGGCGTGCACGTGTCATGTCGCAGGCCATGGTAAAAGTCAATGTGGAGTAAAAAAATGATGTCGAAATACGGATTACCTAAAAAGGTTAAGGCTTGTGCATTAACCTTTTCGGCGTTGCTAGGTTTTTGCGCTGCAGAAGTTACTGCGCAAACCATGGCTGACTACAATACTTTGCCGCGCTCGCTAGATCAGGGGGTTGCCCCGATGATTATGTTGGCGCTCTCGAACGACCATCAGTTGTATTTTAAAGCCTATACCGATTACGACGACTTAAACGATAACGGTGATTTAGAAACGGATGAAATCACCTATTCCAACGATCGTAATTACGCCGGATATTTTAGCAATCAGCATTGTTACACCTATGGTGGTGCGTTGTTTGAAATCACCAATGATGCAACAGGCGATGCCAATAAAAAACACTATTGTTCGGTGGAGGGAGAGTGGAGCGGAAATTTTCTGAACTGGGCCACAATGACGCGAATCGATGTGCTGCGGTACGTTTTGTATGGCGGCCTGCGATCTAACAATGAGCCTGATAGTACAGTGCTAGAGCGTAGCTACCTACCCAACGATGCCCATAGTTTTGCTAAATATTATAACGGTAGTGATTTAGGTGACCTGACGCCCTTATCGAACATTGAGGGAGGGGATCAAGGTATTACAATCTGCAATACCACTTTGCACACCGGGGCTGCTCAGAAGGAAAGTAAAAGTAATTCAAACCCGCCCTTAATGCGTGTAGTAAAGGGTAATTTTGGTTTGTGGGCTTCTGGTGAACGTTACCAATGTTTGTTTTGGGGGCACGAAGAAGATGAAAATGGTGACCCGGTTAAGGATGAGAACGGTAATACCGTTTATAATGATACTGTCAACGAGGGACTGAATGCAGGGGTTGATCGTCGTGGCAAAGCTAGTCCTGATGCGTCTAAAAATGCAGCTGCTATTGAAGCATTTACACTGGCATCTGGCGGTAACTTTATTCCTGTACTTGACTCCCCCAATATTGATGAAGTTAATGACTCCTTTGAAGGTGATTATAATCTGTATATCAGCGCTTGCCCCAATGCCAATGCGGATGAAATTGAAGGTTGTAAGAGCTACGGTGAAACCTATAAACCAACAGGTTTACTGCATACCTCCGGGGCTAATGGCGATGCGCTATATGGCTTGCTAACCGGCAGCTATGAAGATAATAAGCAAGGCGGTTACCTTCGGAAAAATATTGGTGTTATCACCGATGAAATCAATGCCGCTACCGGGCAATTTATAGCGCCACCTGAAGGTGGAATCATTCAAACCTTAGATCGTCTGCGTATCGCAGGTTGGCGCGAGAGTGATGGCACGGCTTGGGCTGGTGATGATAATGTGAATAACGCTGATGGTGCTGTTTATAACGAAGAGAGCGCGGGTGCTAATCTAGGGTTTTGTAAATGGAGTCGTATTGGTTTTGATAATGGACACTGTGTTGATTGGGGTAATCCTTTAGGGGAAATACTGGGCGAAAGCTATCGCTATTTTGCAGGTATTGACGGCGAGGTGAACAAGCCGGATGCCGCTGGCGTAACCGCCTCTGTCTTAGAGGGTGATAAAGCGCCTACCGATGTTAAAAAAGCGCAATGGGCTCCACTCACTGACGAGAAATACTCATGTGCCAACATGAACGTAATTGGTTTAAATACCAGTGCGCAAACCTTTGAGGCTGAGTTGGATGCTTTTGCGGATGGGTTAACGGATGCAACAAGTACTAATATTGATGATGCTACAGATACATTACTTGACGATGGTGCTTATTTTGTGGGTGATGCAACTGGTGATGCTTTAAGAACCAATATAAGTTGCTCAGCTAAGACCGTGACAAACTTATCCGATGCGATAGGGCCTTGCCCTGATGCGCCAGGTTTAGAGGGTACATGGCGTGCAGCAGGCTTGGCAAAAATTGTTAGTGGTCGCGCCGATATAGCTGCGGATGAAGATGTAAGCGATGACGGTGATAGTTACGATCTTAATGGTTTGTTAACAGGAAGCCAGCGGGTGGTTACTCACGGCTTACAGTTGGCAACGACACTGCCCTTAGCAAAAATCAAATATGAAGGCCGCACTTTAGTGATCACGCCGATGTGCGAAAGCTGGGGCGATGCGGATGAGGGTGAGGATTCACGTACTTATTTGGGTAACTGCGCCTTGGTGGATTTTAAAGTGTTAAGTAAGAGTGATACGGAAGGGGCTTTTTATGTTAACTGGGAAGATAGTGAGCAGGGCGGTGATTACGATCAAGATATGCATGGCATTTTAAGCTATGAGATCGACGGTACTATGCTAAAAGTCACAACAAAAGTCATTGGTCAATCTTCGGAAAAGCGTTTGGGTTTTGGTTATGTTCTTGCTGGGCTAGGCGCTAGTGACGGTGTTTATGTTAATTCAGGGATTAATGGTTACCCCGGTGTTGATAATTATAAATATCCCGGTTGCGATAATGAAACAGCGACGGGTTATACGGCCTATCAAAATAAAAAATTCTATGTCAACGGTAGGGATGATCGCCTTGGTGGTAATGACCCTGTACTTTTTAAGGGGTGCGGCCTAGATAATGCTGCGGCCACAAAGCCACATCTAATCGATGCGGAGGGTGGTGACGCCCAACCCATGCCACCAGTATTACAATTAGCCGCTTTAGGCGCTGGTGGTCAGTTTGTTAGCGTCAACGACCCAGACTCCTTAAAAGACGAGCTCAATTCGATTATTGGTAACCTAGGCCCGAAACCTATCGCCGGTGGTGGCGAGGTTGCAGCCAGTGGTGGTAGCGGCGGTACTAAGTTGTTTTTGCACACCACCTACTACTCACAGCGCGAAAATTCCGCGGGTGATCGTGTTAATTGGGTGGGGCAAGTGGGTGCGCTACACTTGGATAATAAAGGCCGCTTACGCGAAGATACTCCAGGCGGTGGCCGTGTTGTAGGCGAACTGGATCCAACTGATTACATTATTCGTTTCTCCAAAACATTAAAAGACGCCAACGATCAGCCAGTAGTCGAGAAGTATTCATTAGAGGGTGAGGTCGAAAGTGCTGTTGAGGGGGGGTTTACCTTCGACGATATTAATTATATTTGGAATGCAACCGATAGCCTTGCTGCACAGGCTGCGCAGGTAGATGGCCGAAATATATACACTGCGCTCCCCGATTTAACCGCCGCAGATATCAACACCGATGTTGTAAAAGTGGATGATCTTCCTAAATTTAATACAGATACATTTGCTTCTGAGACGGCTGAATTGCTCTTGGGGGGCGGGGTTCCGAGAGCTGAATTGGTGGCCTTTATTCAAGGCTCATACGATGATGCCGCTGGCACCCTCCGTTCGCGAACCTTGGATGCAAAAAAGTACTTATTAGGCGATGTACTCACAAGCCCAGTTATTCAAGGCCGCCCCGATTACACCTACGCCAATGAACTAAGTGATGATAGCTACAAGGTTTACCAGAATAAATATGCCGATGCAGCTAAAATTGCCTATGTTGCCGCTAACGATGGTTTGATTCACGCCTTTTATGCTGCACAAGGCAGTACGCCGCTAGAGGGTAAAACCTTAGGCGAAGAGTTATGGGCCTATGCGCCGTTTAATTTGCTGCCCCATTTACAGTGGTTGCCCAACAAGCGTTATTCTCATGTGCCGTATTTTGATGGTTATATGCGTACATTTGATGTAAAGGCCTTTCCTGAAGGGCACCCGGATATTTACCCTGGTGGATGGGGCACTATTTTGGTGGTAGGCACAGGTTTAGGTGGCGGCGCTTACGGAATTGATTTGGATGGTAAAGAGGTATCCACTCGCCCAGCTTATATTGTCTTAGATATAACCAATAGGAATTTAGAAAAGCCTAAACTCATTGCCGAGATATCTCACGAGCAACTCGGTTTTACCACCGGCGAGCCGGATGTGGCGCGCTTCAAAGAGGATGCTAGCGACCCTGCAGAATTTGGTAAGTGGTATTTGGTGTTTGGCTCTGGTCCTCGCGGCTACGACCAATCGAGCGCCAGAAGTGCGCAGCAAAACTACACGCTCGAGCAAAACACCCCAGAACTTAATCGCCCGCATTTATTTGCTTTTAATCTTACAGATAAAACCACCTTAACGACTCATCGTATTGCTGATGCTGATCCACTGGCGTTTATTGGTGGGGTAAATAGCATGGATTGGGATCGCGACTTTGCTGATGACATGCTCTACTTTGGTACCGTAGCCGGCACACAGGAAACGCCCTCCGGTAAATTATGGCGCGCTAAGGTGTCCCTAGGTGGCACAGGCTTAAATTTCGAACCTTCGGTAATGTTCGATACCCAAAAGCCGGTGGCCAAGCGCCCGGCAACAGTTATCGATTACCGCAATAATTATTGGGTATTTACAGGCACTGGCCGTTATTATGTACGAAGTGATGCGGCTAATAACAACAGTGGCAATATTTACCTAGGCCTTAAAGAGCAGCGCAATGCCGACACTGGCGCGCTTGCTTCTGCGTTTATACCCTTTACAGTTGATACGTTGTTCAATACAACTGGGGTTACAATAAAAGAAAGCGGGGCACTAGAAAACGCCGGCAACAATACAGGTGGTAGTGCTATTAACTATATCGACGGCTTGCGTAAGGAAATCGCTGAAAACAAAGATGGCTGGTATATCAACTTTGGGGGTAACGAGCGCCAGCATACGGGTACCGGTTATGCCGCATCTACGTTGTTTTTTAGTACTACAGTGCCAGGGGCGTCGGAATCGTGTTCGTCTGGTGATCAAGGCTATGTTTACTTAATCGATATGCGCTCGGGTGTTTTCTCGCCTTTTTATAAGCCGACGGCGTCGAGTGGTGATAATCAAAATAATGGTACTAATGTGGATTCAGTGTTGGGGTCTATAGATATTTTTGGCCCAGGTCCTGTTTTAGAGGGCCCCTACCCGCCAACCGATGTCTGGAATTTGGCGAGTGGTGGTGTTGAGGATGGGCCAGAACCTGTTGAATTTAAATCGCAGCGCCACTCTTGGCGTGAGGTGCAAGCTCCATGGTAAGCAATGTTAAGCGCGCGCTTGGCTTTACCTTAATCGAGGTAATGATAGTGGTAGTGATAGTGGCTATTTTAGCGGCTATTGCTCTGCCTTCGTACCAGCAATACGTAGAGCGTAGCCGGCGTGTGGATGCCACAGAAACATTACTGCGCATGGCTACCCTGCAAGAGCGTA
>NZ_CEXWTU010000275.1:0-5784 GCF_982758155.1 Marinagarivorans sp.
CGATAAGAAAGCCGATCTCTTCGCCTAATTGGATAAACTATTATTGCCTCGTCCCTTAGCGGTTTGTGGTATTGAACTTCTCAATTGATTTGATTATAAAAATAGTGGATTAATAACCAAAGCTGCTTAAAACGAGTGCCTGTCCTGCATTATTATGTCTTGACGGTAGAGGTTTGCCCGCTCTTGAGCCTTGGGCGCGATAGACACTGCACGTTCACGGCTATTCTTGCTGGGCGGAAATGTGCGGCCACCGCGCTGGAAAAGTCTAGGCCAACAAAAGCCGCATGCCCGTGAACGGGTTGGCTTTGTGTTTACGCAGGAAGTGGAAGCCAAAAAACCGCTAGGGCATGGCCTTAGCGGTTGGTGCTAAGGATGTCCTAGATTATTCTTATTGATCCTGTCGGCTAATATACTTGGTCGTGGTTGCCAACATCGATCAGAATGATGTCCTCATCGCGTATAACCATTTCCAAAACAATGCGGTAACTCATATTTATTGATACTGATGACAAACCGTTTAAACGGCCTTGAAGGCCGTGTAGCCTGAGCGAAGGGTGCTGAGGATTAACCTCTAGCAACTCTAACGTTTTTTGGTATTGGGTAAGAATTTCAGGGTGTTTTTTTAAAAATTTCTTGGCTTTTTTGAGATAGCTTTCTGGGTAAATAATCCTATAAGCCATCAGTCATTCTCTTCATATGGTCGGCAACACTTTCCGTTGTGTAACGACCCTCTTCAACATCTGCCTTTGCTTCTTGTAGCGCAACAGTAAGCTCGTATTCACGTAATTTGGCATATTTCTCAACGTCCATTACCACGTAACGATCTTGACCTCTTACTGAGATAATAACTTCCTCGTCCACCGCCAATCGGGCTTCAACGGCAGAAATGCCTTTGGTTTTTAACTCATTTGCAGTAACAGCTTGCATAGTAACAACCTCAAAAAGTACGATTAACAATACTTTTTAGGATACTATTAATAGCCTTTGTTGGCTATAATTGATCTATACCGTTTTCGTATTAGCCTTTGCCAGACAAGTAGCCCCACCGCGCTGGAAAAGTCTAGGCCAAAAAAAGCCGCATACCTGTGAAGGGATGTGGCTTTGTGTTTACGCAGGAAGTGGAAGCCAAAAAACCGCTAGGGCATAGCCTTAGCGGTTAGTGGTATTGAACTGCTCAACTGGCTTGATTATAAGAATAGTCGATTAATAACCAAAGCTGCTTAAAGCGAGTGCCTGTCCCAGCTATTCATTAATAGGTGTCTTCATTGGAAAAGTTGCCGCCGGAAAATTGAATGCCCCATCTGCTGCTATCTTGCGCAGTTGCGTTTTCTCCCGATAGTGAAAGCGCGGAACCGGTAAGCCTATTCCTAATAATAAAGCCTTCTGTTCCATCTTCATCAGCCTCAATCAGCCACTGAGAGGAGACCCATTGTGCTCCATGTAGAGTAAGTCCATCAGACCCGGCAATAATTTCAGTAGCCCCTGTGTTCGGGTTTACGTGAAGATACTTTCCGCTTACCCAGTCTTGAATCTGCAGGTAACCCTTGTTATCAGTCACTTGAAGTGGCGTTTCATCTATTAGGCGAAAGCGCCAAAAATTTGAGATCCACGAAGTTCCTGCGGTAACTCGTCCTCCTGAGATGGTTTTAAGTTTAATTCTTGCATTATCTAGATTATAAATCCTACCAAACTTATCAAAGTTAACATGCACGCTAAATAAATCCATTGCGCTTGGGAATTCGCCAATGTTGTATGATGGTAGTACTGGCTCAATAATTGTCGAAGAAATAAAGTCATTGGGTATTAGTGATGCTTGCCCTCCAGCTAGATGTAATTTTTGATTCCATTCTCTATTCATAACGAGTACTCCACCAAGCCAGGGAAGAATTACCCATTCAGAGTTTTGGTTTTGCCGATTGACTGAGGTGTTTTCAATTAGCGCTAGCGATCCATTATTCGAAAATAAGATCGGTTGACCTCCTCCAGCTAGTGGTGATCCCCAGCGACCTTGAATATGATATGTGTGAGAAATTGGCTGTCCTAGTCCGTCTATTTTTGGGATTAGCTTCCATTGAGCCGAATGCGCTCCAAGGTGTACGTTTTGGCTAGTAATTGAGCTGCCAGAAACTAAGGGGTCAGCGTAAAGATTTAGTCCGTCTCTATAATTTAAGGTTAAATTATCACGTGCGTCATCGGTTCCGTCAATCGCTCTAAATCGAATATTTTGTCCGTTATTTAAAGAGGCCTGAATAACGGCGTCCTGCTTCATACTGGTGTTTAAAGTCGAATGTTTACGACCCATTACTGAGGAGTAATTGTAATACAGCATAGTAGAGCTGAAATCGAATTTCCCTAAAGGGCAGCCTACCAGCCTGGTTTCCCAGTTGATCAGCCATTCCGTATTATCAAAATCAGTTCTAAGAATATCGATATATTGATCGCGTGCGAGGTGCTGCTGCTCATGGGCCAAGCCTAGAGCGTGTAATAACTCGTGACGAATTTCTTCTTCGGGTGCGTCGGCACGTAACCATACTGTACCCTTAAAATCACTACCATCCCATGCCATACCACAACGAAGAGCGCTAAGAGGGCCACTTTGAAAATTTACTGGATAGGCATAGCTACGGTTTTTCGATGTTTTTTTAACCCGAATAAACTCATATTCCGAGTGGTCACCTTGGGCCGATATATTATTAAAGCTCATAACGAGATTGTTATCTAGCCAAGCTATTGAGTTATCGATTCGGGCTTTCAGCGCTGTATCTAATTGTATTTCCGGCTCTAATAAGTATTTAATATTCATCGCAAATGTCTCCCCGTCTGCTTCCAGCAGCGGCAAACCTCTGAGTTGGGCTGCAGATAAGTCGAATGCAGTAAATGACAACATAGATATTAGGAGGCGGTATAGTAAATTTTTCATGTTAGTCCTTTTATTGACGGGTGCTTTTATCAGAATGCTATAGTGTTTACTTATAGCGTATTCATTGTTGCAGTTTATTTGAAAAGTGTAAACTGGTTTATCATATGGGCTTGAGGTGGATAAGGTTTAATTATTTTTTACTTTAATTCAAAGCGTATAGTTAAATGATTTGCGCATCTGATTTCAGATGTGCCAACTTTTTATTTGATTTACAGTTTGACTAGCAAGGGAGGATAGCGGATTTACGTATTGTGGATAGCCCTTTGTAGTATATTGATACTCAAGTTTTCGAGTTCATTACCTCTTATTGATATGTTCAGTTATTTTAGGCCAGTAATAGTCTATCAGAGTAGGGTGAGAAAAAAGGGGGGTAATATGGCGCATGTTGGTCTATATTATGCGTGGTAAAAACGAGTGCCTGTCCCAGCAATAATGAGTTGCGCTAGAATCTATCCGCCAGTTTGGCTTGCCTCTAAAGCCCTTACTTAAATTTGATGGCAATCTTAAAAATACTGAGCAAGCGGGCATTGTTTTTGGGCAAACAGATTATATTGAGTTGGTCGACTGGACGGGCCGAATTATCCGTGACGATAAACGTGGTGCAATCAACGAAAACCTTCCACCTATACTTGCTCGATTAAATATCGACATCGATGCCTGGCTTCTGCAAACACAATATTTTGAGCAACACTATCAAGCTTTGTTCGCTAAGCGCAGGAAAAAGCGCGCCGCATAGTTCGAAGCGACTTCAATTACAATTCTGCTGCACTAACAGCCACCACTCCTGCATCAATAAATAGCCCCAAGGCATTAGCTTTGGGGTTATTGTGTGTTTTGGATCTATGGGCGAGAAGTTTCTTGAGGGTAGGGGAGTTCTGGTATTTTTACTGGTTTTTGGGTGTCGTTATTATTTTAGGGTGCCTGTCCTACATTGTTTTCTTAAAGCGAGTGCCTGTCCCGCTATCTTTCTTTACCAAAACAGAGGTAGCTTATTTGAAGTTTCAATAACAGTACCACTCTTTTTCCCATTGCAGGATTCACATAATATCTGAAGGTTTGTGGGGTCATTTATACCGTATAACGCAATTGGAACAATGTGATCCACTGCCAATTTACCATAGACATGAAACACTGACCTTAAATCGCACTTACATAGGGCACACAGTCCTTTTTCACGGCAAAATAATGCCCTTTCTAGCCATTTCGGCCAATATTTACATCGTGGCGTCTTTTCCCCAAGGTATTCTGCAATTCTAATATTAAATTTTTTCATTGCTTCACGATCAGAAAACAACAGAGTGAACACCTCAGTGGTTAGCATTGATGGTAAACTATCCATCACCAGCCCTTCAATGTAATCTGCATGACCATATTTGCAATTTTCCTCTAGATCTTCCGTTACAACTACTGTTTCACCAGTATCGTCATCTCTATAATGTTCTTCTACGAAGCGAGTTAACGACAAAAACTCAATTCCATGCGATTCGAGCATAGGAAATACTTCTTCAATACAACAATAGTCCCACCCTGCGCCTCGAAAATTGAAGCGAAGATCATCATGAATTACATAATCAATATAATCGTGCAAAATTGTCCATTGTTGTGGTTTGGCGATTTGATTTTCAATATCGCTGGCAACCTCAACTGGTTCGATAATGTATCTTTCTTCAAAAATAGCCTTCCGCACTTTGTCAGCATAAGCATAGGATTCGCTAAAATTAAAACTATGACATTTATCAAGTATATGTTTCATACTTTGCAACCATTTAACAGTTGTATATGCGACGTCGCATATATCATTCTTAAAAAACGCCCAAGCAAGCCTAAACTCGGCGTGAGGCTTGGTGGCAGACGTATTGGCATCAATAATAATACCCCATAATAAAGCGACATGCTGTCGCAATTACCTTACAGGCGCGACACGTCATATCCAGCTAAACCCGTACATTGCGACATGGCTCCAGTAAGCTTGTCGCAGTACTACCTATGTCATTAATTAGTTACCGACCACTTTAATCGCATAATTCGGTATGGCGTCGTAAAGATCTGATACTGCGACACGGGGTGCTGTCGCTTTTCCCATGACGCTTTATCCGATGTCATAAAAACCAGAAAAATGCGACGTCGGCATATTGGGGTACAAACTCGGAGAGGTGCTCGCTTTACGGTAGTAATAACCTTGTACTGGACCCTTATTCAATCCGCTAGCAATAGCAGCTGTGATAGATACTCGTTTTACAATATCCAACAAAAGTATGCAGGGGCAGCAGGTCTATCCCAGGCCGTCGAAATATAGACTTTACCCAGGGTGATTAATTTCTAGCATTTGGATGCTGCTATTGTCGAAATTTCAATTTTCGTTTTTCATCATGACTAAATCGCCAGAAAAATGAGCTTAAAATATGGCTGCGGGGTTATTTTTTGGGCATTCAAGCGCCGGGAGCGCTTGTATAGCACCCAGGGATGGCTTGAGCGGCCCATAAAATGGCTGCGCAGTCATTACTGCGGATAGAGCCTTTTTCCGGGATACTGAATTATGGCCAAAAAGGGCTTATTTCGACGGCCTAGGTCTACCCCTCCTAAAGCATGGGTTGGCCTGGCGTGTCTAAGGAGCGCTCAGTTATTTTTGAAGCCGCACATCGGCCTAATCAAACCCGCCCGCTGGCTGCAACAAAATCAGCGCAGCGGACTATTTGACCAACCCCAACTTAAAAAGAGGGGGTGGGGGGCTTCCAGTTTGGTCGTTTTCAGCGGTAAAGAGCTTCAGGGACGAGGAAACAATATTTCATCCACTAATGCTTGATCTCGGCATCCTTACCTTCGTTGCTCAAAGCGTTACATGCCTCGGTAACTGCTCCACGACA
>NZ_CEXWTU010000276.1:0-5775 GCF_982758155.1 Marinagarivorans sp.
GCGTTTTCTCCCCCTTGCTATCCCTGCAAGGCCCGACGCTTGAATGCCCAGAAAACAATCAATTCGCCTTTTGGGTACGTATGATTTCGAACTCACCTAAATAGTGACAAAATAATATTAAATAACAAAAAATATTGGGCGCTATTAAAATAGACTTCCCCTATCGACCCTTAAAATAAATAGTATCGCTGTGCCATGGGCAAAACTTCCGCCGGCTCGCAGGTTAACGTTTGTCCGTCAGCTTTTACTTCATAGGTTTGAGGGTCAACCTCCATTACCGGCTGATAATTATTTAAAACCATATCGGACTTTTTAATGTTACGGCAATTTTTCACGGCGCTTAAGGGCCGCTCTAAACCAAAGGTTTTAGCAATACCCGCAGCTATACCCGCTTGCGATACAAACGTTACCGATGTTTGAATACACGCTTTACCATATGCACCAAACATTGGGCGGTAGTGCACAGGCTGCGGAGTAGGGATTGAAGCATTAGGGTCGCCCATTGGCGCCATCGCAATGGAACCGCCTTTAATAATTAAAGAAGGCTTTGTACCAAAAAATGCCGGTTTCCATAAAACCAAATCGGCGAGTTTGCCAACTTCAATCGAACCCACCTCATGGCTAATACCGTGGGCAATAGCGGGGTTTATCGTGTATTTAGCGATGTAACGTTTCGCACGAAAATTATCGTGTCCGGCATCTTTACCATCGACCATATCTTCGGGTAAAGGGCCGCGCTGTACGCGCATTTTATGTGCGGTTTGCCAGGTGCGTGTTACCACCTCACCAACGCGTCCCATTGCTTGCGAATCGGAAGAGATCATCGAAAAAGCGCCTAAATCATGCAGTATATCTTCGGCAGCAATGGTTTCTTTGCGAATGCGTGAATCGGCAAAAGCCACATCTTCAGGAATGCTGGGATCAAGGTGGTGGCACACCATTAACATATCGAGATGCTCGTCGACGGTATTAATTGTGTAAGGCCGTGTAGGGTTTGTTGAGGAGGGTAAAACATTATCCAAACCACAGGCTTTAATAATGTCGGGAGCATGGCCACCACCCGCACCTTCGGTATGGTAAGTATGAATAGTGCGGCCTTTAAAGGCTGCGATAGTGTCTTCCACAAAGCCCGACTCATTAAGCGTATCGGTGTGAATCGCTACCTGTAAATCATATTTTTCAGCCACACTTAAACAGCAGTCGATAGAAGCTGGCGTGGTGCCCCAGTCTTCGTGCAATTTAAGCCCAATAACACCGGCTTTAACTTGTTCTTCCAAGGCTTCGGGCAAGCTTGCATTACCCTTACCTAAAAAGCCTAAATTCATCGGGAATGATTCTGCTGCTTGCAGCATTTTCCCAATATGCCAAGGTCCGGGTGTGCAGGTTGTCGCATTCGTTCCCGTCGCAGGGCCAGTACCGCCACCAATCATTGTGGTTATACCGCTCACTAAGGCTTCTTCTATTTGCTGCGGGCAAATAAAGTGAATATGCGCATCAATACCACCAGCCGTTACAATATTACCTTCGCCGGCAATCACCTCTGTACCGGGGCCAACCTCAATAGTAATACCCGGCTGAATATCCGGGTTGCCGGCCTTACCTATCGCAGCAATACGACCATTTTTAATCCCGATATCGGCTTTAACTATTCCCCAATGATCTAAAATTAGAGCATTAGTAATCACCGTATCGGGCGTATCATAGCAGCTCGCTTGGCTTTGCCCCATGCCATCACGAATCACTTTACCGCCACCAAATTTAACTTCTTCGCCATAAATAGTGTGATCTTTTTCGACCTGAATCCAAAGTTCTGTATCCGCTAAACGCACTTTATCGCCAACGGTTGGGCCAAACATTTCAGCGTAGGCGCGTTTATCCATAGTCTGCGAAGAGGTTTTTTTATCACTCATGTTAAATCCCCCATAATGTCGCCACGAAAACCATACACTTTTCGCCGCCCCGCTAAAGCCACTAGCTCTATGGTGCGGTCTTGGCCGGGTTCAAACCGCACAGCAGTACCCGCCGCAATATTCAAACGATAACCTTTTGTTTTTTCACGATCAAAAATCAGCGCGGGATTAGCTTCATAAAAATGATAATGGCTACCCACCTGAACAGGACGGTCGCCAGTATTGGCAACGGATAGACTAATAACAACACGCCCTTCATTTAACGGAATTACCCCGTCAGCTATTTTATACTCACCAGGAATCATATCTTTGCTCCGTTTGCTGGGGCTAAACTATTGGGTTATGGACAGTGACTAATTTGGTACCGTCGGGGAATGTCGCTTCCACCTGCACCTCCTGAACCATATGCTCAATACCCTCCATAACATCATCCACCGTTAATAACGTTCGGCCAAAAGACATTAATTCGGCAACCGTTCTACCGTCACGCGCGCCTTCCATAATCTCAAAGCTAATTAAAGCAACGGCTTCGGGATAATTTAGCTTTAGGCCACGCGCTTTACGTCTTTCAGCCAACTGCGCAGCGCTGAATAACAATAATTTGTCTTTTTCTCTTGGGGTAAGCTCCATTGGAGGCCTCTAAATAATAAGTCTTTTAAAATGTAATAAATTGAATGGCTGCTTTAGCCTGCTATTTTTACGTTGCCCAAATTCGCGGTGAAATTGCTTTTTTACCGATAAGTTCGCCGCGTAACGCATGCCACAAATACTCAAAGCCTAAGCGGCATTGACTTGCCGAATCGCCTAAATAACGCGCAATACACAGTTCGCCTTTTTGCGTAATACCCCAGCGGCCTTCAAATTGTTGCTGTAGCGTATCCATCAAGGCTTGCCGCTGCTCACGCGTTGTCGCTAGCGTTAGCACAAAAGTCCCCATGCTATTTGCACCGCCAAGACCCCACACACTTTTTTGCAGTGCGCTATCGCCATCAACAACATTGCGTTCAAATAACAATGGAATGCCATCGCGGGTAATTCGAATCGATTGCAAACAATGCCCAGTATCAAACGCTAGATGGCTAGCGGGCCGGCCAAAACACACCACATCCCATAACGCCAATTTGCCGCCAGCCGTTAAGTTGGCTTCCGTATGCAACTGTGTATTCGCACCACTAAAAACAATGGTTTCTTGCGGCAGCCATTCTAAGCACGCACCGTCTTCAACCGATAATTCAACGGTTTGTCGTTGCTCTTCTATAGCATTATCCACACCGTAAACTTTACCGGCCGATGGCGTTGTTATTAACGCGTGCGCACCACTATGTACCCTGGCCTCTATGCGCAGCTCATCCCCTAGCACCAAACCACCGGGCGGATGAATTAAATACGTGTGGCAGCATGTAGGCTCTGGGTAGAACGGTTTAAGGACACGCAGTGGACCGAAGTGAGTATTACCCACAATTCGAGTCTTCTCGCCTCTTAGCGCAAAATCCAGCGCCAAACGAGCTTGCCAAGATCGAGGTAAAGGCATTTTTTGCGCAGTCATAACGTTCCGATTAACAAAAGTTAACACCTATCTAATCAAGATTTGTACCAGTCATGAATCGCGATGCTTTGGGCATAGAAGTAAAGTTAGCGCACCAATAATGCACAAATAGAATTACAGTGCCGTATCGCGCACCATTTTAAGACACTCCTAAATATCGAGCCCCCTTACATCACTAGTAGTATTCAACGGACTAGATTATGTTAGGGATCCATCACCCAAACTCAAAAGACAGGCAGCGACCATGAGAAAACTCTGGGTTTATATACTCACACTATTAAGCTCGGTAGGCTTGTCGGTCGCGGCCCACGCTGATTGCGTTATTCTTTTACATGGGCTTGCACGCAGTAGTCATGCAATGAATAAACTCGAGACCAACCTTGCGCAACACTATCAAGTCATCAATGTTGACTACCCTTCAAGAGAGCATCCGATAGAAGCATTGGCCGTTATCGCTATTGAGCCCGCACTGCTACAGTGCAGCGATACAACCGTGCACTTTGTTACTCATTCTATGGGTGGCATCATTATTCGCCAATATTTAGCTCATCACACTATTTCACAGCTGGGTCGTATCGTAATGCTTGGGCCACCGAATCAAGGCAGCGAAGTCATAGACACCCTTGATCACTGGCCTAGCCTTGAGTGGCTTAATGGTCCGGCAGGCAAACAATTGGGAACAAGCGCTAATAGCATCCCGTTGATGCTGGGTGAAATCACTGCGGAGGTCGGTATTATTGCGGGGGATCGCTCTATCAACCTTATTTTATCGGCCATTATTCCAGGCCCCGATGATGGCAAAGTCGCAGTTGAGCGCACTAAACTTAACAGCATGAAAGACCATATAACGCTGCATGTCACACACCCATTCATGATGAAAAACAAGGCGGTTATTCAGCAAGTAAACCATTTTTTGCAATACGGTAAATTTGATCGCAACAACAACAACAACAACCCAACAACGGATTAAACAATGTATCTCGATATAGCATTTATTGCAGGATGCACGCTTATTTTTGGCTGTATCGCCGGTTTAATCGAGCGCTCATGGATCAGTGGGCCTTTAATTTTTATGGCGATTGGGTATTTTTTTGGACCTAATGTTTTCGGTATTTTTTCGTTCAATGCCGATATAGAAGTCATTAAAACACTCGCCGAAATAACCCTCGCTATCGTGTTATTTAACGATGCCGCAAGCATCGGTTTAAAACCCCTAAGCAAGCACCCGCTAGTGCCAACAAGAACCCTACTGGCCGGCCTCCCTATGACTTTAGCCCTTGGGGCTTTAATCGCGGTTTTAATATTTCCTGAATTCACATGGGTGCACGCCGTATTACTCAGTATTATTCTCGCCCCTACCGACGCAGCTTTGGGTTTAGCCGTCATAAAAAACCACGCAGTACCCCAAGTAATTCGTCGTGGACTTAATGCCGAGAGCGGCCTGAACGATGGTATTTGCGTTCCTTTTTTATTAGTCTTTTTGGCGTTAGCACAAGGGACTGGGCCCGATCAATCCTTAGGCCACTTTCTACTGGTTACTATTGTTAAAGAAGTTGGAATTGGTTTTGTTGTGGGTGTTTGCATGAGTGCCGCAGGCTGGCTGCTGTGCCGGCACGCGATAAAAGCCCGCTGGATATCCAAACGCTGGATACTCGTCCCCACCATATCCCTTGCTGTAATGACTTTTGGACTAGCGCAGTATTTAGGCGGCAGCGGTTTTATTGCGGCTTTTTGTGGTGGATTATTTTTTGGCGAGAAACTGCACGGTGCTTACAACGAAGAACTCGCAGAGTCCGAAATTAATGGTGAAATATTTTCGCTGCTAACATGGCTTTTATTTGGAACCTTAATGGTAGACATCGTTAGGGACGTTGTCTGGCAAGAACTACTTTATGCCGCCTTAAGCTTAACGGTTATTCGTATGTTACCGGTCTTTATTAGCCTTACCGGCACCCCCTTATCAACCGAGAAAAAACTCTTTGTAGGGTGGTTTGGCCCCCGCGGGCTCGCCAGTATTGTATTCATTATTATGCTAATGCAAAGCGACCTAGAGCACAGCGCCACTATAATCAACACCGCCACAATTACCGTTATTTTAAGTGTAACACTGCATGGAATAACCGCCTTTCCATGGTCTAAGCGCTTTAAGCCAGCGGCAACCAAAACACCCGCCCGCCTAAAATCTAAAACTTAGTGACGAGGCATAATAGTTTATTCAATTAAACGAAGGGACTGCGATAGGTCTAGGCCGCTAGTTGGCGTAGCCCCAGGGCAAACGCATGAAATATTCACATGCTAAAAAGCAATTTTTCTAGGTAG
>NZ_CEXWTU010000277.1:0-5675 GCF_982758155.1 Marinagarivorans sp.
GTCATTAGGGTAACGCATCGGGGCAGGAGCCCCTTATTAGACATTGCAGGAGCATAATGTCGTGGAGCAGTTACCGAGGCATGTAATGCTTTGAGCAACGCGGTTGAGGAAGCGGGGGCAAGTATTATTGGATGAAGTATTTTTTCCTCGGCCCTTATGGGTTAATTTTGAAAAAATTCAGCATGTCATTCATTGCTCTTGCTTGTTCCGCCATGCTCTCACTGGCCGCCGAGGCTTGTTCGACAAGCGCAGCGTTTTGTTGGGTCATTTGATCCATTTGTGAAACGGCAGTATTCACCTGTGTAATACCATTTTTCTGCTCAGTAGAGCCTGTAACAATATTCTCCATCATCGTAGTTACATGCTGAACTTCTTGCACGATTGACTGCAGTGTTTTTCCTGATTCGCCTACAAGCTTAGTGCCGCTTTCCACTTTGTTGCCGGAATCCAGAATTAGGCCCTTGATCTCTTTGGCTGCACTGGCAGAGCGTTGCGCCAAGTTGCGAACTTCATTGGCAACCACAGCAAAGCCTCTTCCTTGTTCGCCTGCGCGAGCGGCCTCTACTGCGGCATTAAGTGCTAGTAAGTTGGTTTGGAAGGCGATTTCATCAATCACGGTAATAATGTTGGAAATCTTTTCGCTAGCTTTAGCAATTTCCGTCATAGCCAAGGCGCTGTTTTTAACCGATTGATCGCCTTGCTCGGCAATGCTGCAAGCCGATAGCGCACGCTTGTTGGCCAGAATGGCTTGATCTTCACTACTGGCTACGGCCTGCGTCATTTGTTCCATACTCGATGCGGTTTCTTCGAGGGAAGACGCTTGCTCTTCTGTACGCGAGCTTAAATCCAGAGTGCCAGCAGAGATCTCGTTGGCACCCCGTGCAATATGATTAGACGCATTATTAACTTGGCATATAACATCGGTAAGTTTTTCGAGTGATGCATTGGCGTCTGATTTAAGTTGAGCAAACTCACCACTGTAGTCACGCGTTATGCGATAGGTTAAGTCACCTTTGCTCATTGCATCAAATAGGCTCAATATCTCTTCTAGTGCAACATTGGTTGTGCTTGTTAATCGGTTTAGGCCTTCACTCACCGTTTTAAAAAAACCGTCTTTTCCGTTGAGGTTAATGCTCTGACTAAAATCACCGTGCGCAGCTGAGGTTATAATTTGATCTATTTCTTTTTCGACCTCTACTTCGCTAGTGCGATCTACCCACTCTACGACGGTACCTAATCTTTCGCCTTTGTTGTTGGTTATGGGGTTTGCGGCAATGGCAAAGGTGCGTTTGTTTACACTAAATTCGGTGTTGAGTGTTTTGTTTAGGCTGGCGAGTGTACTTTGCTGCTGCTGAGGCCTTTTGTGAAATTTGTGCATCGACATGCCAATTATTTTTGAGGCATCGAAATTGGGAATGGTTTGTGCTAAATCGGATTGCGCGGTGCTCATCAGTGTAAAAAGCGACTGGTTCGCGTAGATGATATTAAAGTCGTTATCGGCAATCATTGTGCTGGTCGAAGAGCTATCTAGGGCCTCTCTAATACGCGCGTTTTCTTGTGCTAAAGCTTGCTCTTGTTGTTGTTGGGCCAATTGCTCGGAAATATTATCCCACTCCACAACAGTGCCCAAAAACACACCTTTTGCATTGCGGATAGGGCTGGCTTTTAGGGCGAATGTAAGTTCGCTTATTTTGAGTTGTGTTGCATAAGTACTAGTGAGAGTGGAGAGTAATTTACGCTGATGTGAGGGTGTTTTGTGGAAGATGTCAATATTTACGCCCATTAGTGAGCGAGCGTTAAATTGAGGTAGCTCTTGTTTTAATTTGGGTTCTGCGTCTTGCATTAATTTGTGAATCGAATCATTCATGTAAATAACATTGAAATCGTTATCTGCGATCATCACCGCTGTCGCTGAAACGTCGAGAGCCTGTTTAATAACCAGGCTTTTCTCTGCTTCTTCATTGGCGTGTTCAGCAAGTCTTTGTGCCTCTTGGGCATTTTCAGTCGCTTCTTGGGCACTTGCGGCTTGGGCTTGTCTGGCTTGCTCGATGGTTTTATAGGCTTGATTTGTTCCGTTGACTAGGTCATTAAGGTTGCCTGAGTAATGATTGTTGATCGGGGTGTTTTTTTGGCCACTTGCGAGGCATTTTAGCGAATTATTGACGGCACTAATTGCTGTGTAGGTGCTATCGGTTAGTGCGTTAAAGGCTTGCGCGGTTTGACCGATTTCATCGCGTTGATTGAGTGATATTTTTTGAGAGAAATCGCCCGTTTTTTGAACGTTTCGTATGCTTCTTGCCATTTGTAAAATTGGGTTGGCAATAAGCTTACTAATCATAAAGGCAAAGAGCATGATAGCAGCGCAGCTTGTAATGGTTATGAGCGCTAGGCCTTTACCTAGGCTGTGTATACCGGCAAAAGCTTCTGCTTCATCAATCTCAGCCAAAATGGCCCACTGTAAAGTGCCGTGCTCCAACGGTGCGTATGCACTTAAAACAGGGTTGCCGTTGTAATCGGTAATAATGCCAAAATCGGTTTCCCCTGCCAGTGCATTTTCAGCCGCGATTGTCTTCACCGCTCCGACTTCGGGGTTCCTGAAAGAGTTAATAACGCTGTGGCTTGTGGGGTCTAGGTAAGAGTCCGAGCGCATGAGCTTATCGGGCCCAATTAAGTAACTTTCGCCGGTTTCTCCCATGCCGGAACGTTCGTCCATAATTTCGTTAATGGGTGTTATTGGGATTTGAATAATTAGTACCCCTACGCGGGTGCCATATCTAAATATAGGTGATGCGATAAAACCTGCTGGTGCATCATAAGAGGGGCGATAGGGCTCGAAATCCTTGATTGATGTCTCGCCGTGATCAAGTGTGTTTGCATGTGAAAATACACGGGCAAAATTTGTATCGGCATAAGGGCCTGTGAGTAATGATGTGCCGTAGTCCAGTTCCTTAAAAACGGAGTACACAATATTGCCTTGGGTATCGGTAATGAATATATCGTAAAAACCAAACTTCTCTAAAATGTTTCTAAAGTTAGGGTGATAAGCGGCGTGGGCGGCGTGGTAAGCGCTGCGGCCTTCAGCGGCATCAAGTTTGTGCTTTTCACCTAAAGGGTGAATGTTTTCAACGATATATTTGTGTTGAAGAATAATGGCTTCGGGCGAAAGCTTGTCAAGCATGAGGTTGGTATTGGCGGATTCACCTTCATTTTGTTTTTTAAATTCTTCACCAAATTGTTGTGTGTAATATTGTTTTAGGTCTTCTTTGAGTTGTGCGGTAGTTTGCTCGTCGTTGTCGGCGGATTTTACTAGGCGCGGGAATATTCGCCCTAGTGCGCTGGCGACCTCGGCGGTTTGTGTAGACTCGGCAAGGGTAATAATCTGGTTTTCTACTTGAGTAAAATAACGTTGAATCGCCGAAGCTTTTATATCCCGTATTGATTGAAGTTGCTCAAAGGCTTGTTTTTCTAACAGCTTATTCGCGATTTGATAGCTCGTAACCGATACCACAAGCATGGGTATTAAACCTGTGAGTAGTAAGGAGTAAATAAGCTTTTTCGTCAGTGTCAAGTTTTTGAACCAGTTCTGCATGATGATCATCCATTCCTATAAATATTGACGGAAGAGTTAAGACGTTTTTTTGGGTATACACTCCTTTGACTATAGCCTGTAGATTGTGCTAAAACCTCGACCGGTAAAAAACTGAGTCGATAAATCAATATCGATTTGTCATCAATTTACATTTTTTATTACTTATTTAATGGTGAGAACGTTATGGGTCAGCCTTTGCGCATTGGTGTACTGGGAGCGGCAAAAATTGCCCGCACGCAATTAATTCCTGCTATTAAACAAGCGGACGGTGCAATGTTTTGGGGTGTGGCGTCTAGGGGGCTTAAAACAGCGCAAGCCTTCGTGCAGGATGTGGGTTACGGCAATGCTATTGAGGGTTATCAGGCGTTACTGGATAGTGAGGATGTTGATGTTATATACAATCCACTACCCAATGATTTGCATGTTGATCTATCCATTAAGGCGCTAGAGGCGGGTAAGCACGTCTTGTGTGAAAAGCCGCTGGCCCTGAATACCGAAGACGCCAAAAGGCTGCGTGCCGCATCAGAAAAATACCCTTCGCTTAAAGTTATGGAAGCCTTTATGTATCGCTTTCATCCACAGTGGCAGCAGGTTGTAGACTGGATTGCCGATGGCGCTATTGGGCGGGTTCGTAGTGTTTCGAGCCAGTTTTGCTATAACAATCATGATCCCGCGAATATACGTAATAACCCTGCGGCTGGTGGCGGTGCGTTAATGGATATCGGCTGTTATGGTATTTCGGCAACACGCTTAGTTATGGGGTGTGAGCCCCTGAGTGTGGTCGCTAAAGCCGAGATGCATCCAGAATTTGGTGTTGATGATATGGCGCACATGATCATGTCTTTTGACGGCGGCGCGAGCGCCACTGTTGTTGTTAGTACTAAGTCTCAGCGCAGTCAAAATGTCACTATTGAGGGGTCTCAGGGGCGTATTGTATTGACGCACCCATTTTATAGTGATGAAAATGATGAACGTATTATCCGCTTGGAGACCGATGATTCCGATCAAGAGATCACATTTGCGGGTGATATTAATCATTACCAGCTAATGGTCGAAGCCTTTGTTTCTAGTGTGCGTAAAAATATTCAGGTTCCGGTGTCTTTAGATGATTCTATTGCCAATATGGCTGTTATTGATGCAGCGTTTACCAGCATTGAGACTCATTCGTGGGTCGAGGTGGGGCTGTGAAAAAATCGACTAAGAGGGGGCTGAATTTATGGTCGGTTGGGAAGTTCGGTGTTAGGGAGTGTGGTAATGATTGTTGATCAACCGGCGATGGCATTTTCCTTGGATTTGCCATATGCCTACGGCGAGCCGAGTGTCGAGGCTTTACTCAAAAGTGAAAATCAGCATTTTGTGGTTCATGAGCAATTAGGTTTTTCGCCTGAAGGTGACGGCGAACACCTTTTTTTACATGTCGAAAGTAATGGTGATAATACGCCGTGGGTTGCAGAGCAATTGGCTATTGGCACGGGGGTAAAGAGTGTTGATGTTGGTTTTTGCGGCTTAAAGGATCGCAATGCCATTACGCGGCAGTGGTTTTCTATTTATGACCCTAAGCGAGAGCTACAAGCTCTGCTCGATGCCGCGTTTTTACCTTTGGAGGGCAGCCGCTTGTTGGCTGTTTCTCGTGGGCAAAGTAAGTTGCGCCGAGGTCAGCACGCGGGTAATTCATTTGTGATTACTTTACCGCTGGAAACCTCTATTGATCAAAGTGCGAGTGAAATACTTGAGCAGCGATTGGCTTCTGTACAGCAATTTGGGGTTCCAAATTATTTTGGATTACAGCGCTTTGGTCGTGAAGGTAACAATTTGCCTGCTTTTCAGCAGTGGCTAAGCCGCGCTCAGGATGAGCGGTCAAAAGGTAAAAAAGGGCGTTCATCCAGAAAACCACGGGGCATTATTTTGTCTGCCGCGCGCTCATATTTGTTTAATCAAGTGTTGTCTGAGCGTGTAAAAGAGGGGAGTTGGAAGGATTTGTTGTTGGGCGATGTTGAGTTGAATCATCTACCCACTGCACCTTTATGGGGGCGTGGGCGAAGTGCAACAGCTGGGTTGCCGCATGATCTAGAATGTAGAGCTTTGC
>NZ_CEXWTU010000278.1:0-5666 GCF_982758155.1 Marinagarivorans sp.
TTTTTGGGTGCTTGCTTGACGAGGCGAAAATATGGCGTAATAGCTGGCTATTGCAAATATTTTTAACGAAGGCAAGCGTGCACCCAGGAATTCAAAAATGGGAAGTTATTTCATGCACGCCGCTTAACTATCGATTCCAATTATCTATAATTTGACTTTTATCCTTCATCTTATATAACCACTCCCTACCCTCTTTATATTTATCGAACAGGTCGAATTCGACCAATCCATTCAACACCGATGAAGCCGTGTTATAGGAACAGCCCAAATTCTTTTCGACATTTCTTATTGTAAAGGTAATGGCCGAATCATTTTTTCCCACTTGAAATACTGTTCGCTGCTTATCGTTAAGCTTTGTATATAATCCCGATTTAAAGAGCCATTCATTGAACTTATCAATTTCAAGCGCCGCACTCTGATAAGCCTCTTTAAACTTTTTAATCGCTCGAATTATCACGCCACTTTGATGCTCTATAAAATAAGTTAAGTCCATTTCGTCTAACTCACTATGTAGATAACTTTTTCCGTATTTCACCGGTGATTTTTTAAGTAGAAGACTAATAGCAATATATCTAAAAGAAGAAAAATCTTTCTTAAACATATACCAATAAAATAGCGCTCTAGCGACTCGACCATTACCATCCCTAAATGGATGCTCAAACCCAATACAAAAATGTAGGGTAATGGCTTTTATCAAGGGATGAATATAGGAAAGATCGTCGCTTTCATCGTGATCTTCATTAGCCCAGGCCACTATTTCCTTGAGCCTAGCTTTTAGCGTCTCGGCCTTTGGTGGTGTATGGACGACCTCTCCTTCCGAATTCACAACGTGAACATCATCTGTTTTTCTAAAGTTACCTGGCGCATAGCTATCGTCGTCGATTCCTTCAACTCCAATTTGATGCATTTCCCTAAGCAGATCTAAACTCAATGCCTTATCACGATTTTCCCACACAAATAGCATCAGCTTATAGTTACCCAGAATCATTTTTTCATCTTCAGACCTAGGCTTGCGATTACGCTTTAGTAATTCTTTCGCAACTTTTGTGGTCGTAGCCGCGCCTTCAAGCTGGCTACTGCTAATTGATTCATCCTCAATGAGGTCATTCAACAAATAACCGATATGAAACTTCTCACCAATTTTGTTACTTATCCACTCTAAGGAGGCACTGGTTGTATTTCTATCGACTTCAGAAATGGCTTTTTGTATTAAAGGGGTTAAGTGGTAGTGGCATAGCTTACTCGGCTCACCTAACGCAATAATGTTAGTTTTTTGCCTATGCCGAGAGGTTTTTACAAGTGACCAAACCAGCGAGTGATCAAGGCCACTGCCTATCCTATGCCTTAGCTCATCATAGGGTAGATAACGCCCCTTCTTATCCATAGGACTAAAAAAAGTGAGGTATTCATTGAGTTTGTCAGGGGAGCTATTTGCAATCACTGACAGCGGATTGGCCTGTTCTGTAGGTGGGAGCTTAACACTCATATCTCAAAACCTTAGTATTTTGAGATAACAATAGCATAAATGACCCGCACTATCTCAATATATTAAGTTTTTGAGATAGAATTGATGCTGAAGCAGCCTCTAAAGTGGAAACCTCAGTTAGCTACCTGATACTTTTCACCTTGGCCTACAACACACCCACTCTCGCCCTACTCAGCGTCATTAATCGTTGCTTTCGACGCCCATTTAATAAGGCACCTATCGCCGTTGCGCGTACGCAGAGATCGTAAAAGATCAGAGATATGAAAACGGTTATACCGGAGACAAAAGCCCATTTTATTGCCCAATGTAACGGCAGCTCGGCGAAAGCAATTTGCAGCCAAACCACAATCGGGAGGTGTATAAGGTACAACCAATAAGAAGCGTCGGCGAGGTAGCGGATGATTTGGTTGGGGCGCGTACATAATATTTGGAATAGCCCTAACGTCAGCGCAATTAAGGTCCACATCATCAGTGCGTAACTCAACGTAAATCCAGCCTTTAGCCAAAGGTAGTAAGGCAGCCCCGTTTGCATTTCATAACCTGCCAGTTTCACACTTGCCACTACAGAACTAATACACAACAACACTTTAAAAGTAGTAATCCGTGAGAAGCTATTCAAGCAGCTGGCTTGGCGGTGCATTAGCCAACCGAATAAGAAAACACCGCCATACAGTAATGTGATTGGCATATGGGGAATCAATGATTTATCGGGTGTATCTACCCCCCAGTGGCTCATAAACCATAAACATGCAGCGCTGGGAATGGCTAAGGCGATAACCGAAAAGCGTGAGCAACATACAATCCGTACAATAGTATCGGCCCATAAGGAAAGGTTAAATTTGATCGGGGGATGCAGACAAATAACGTAGCGCATTGCCAACGTAGCCGCACTCAATAAGAGTAAATAGTACAAAAACCATAAATGCGAGCCGGTCAAAAAATCGTTAGGCAACTCACCTAGGCTGGCAACACCGGCCAACAAAGCACCGCCTATATCTACATCGCCCTGCAAGCTGGCAGCGCCCATTATCCAACCAGAAACAATCAATGGCCGTAAAATAAACCAGCCAACCACAAATGGCACTGCAATGCGTAAGGTGCGGGCTTTTACAAACGCTTTTGCTCCCTGGCGGTGAAAAGCCCTATGGCCAAAATAGCCCGCGATCAAAAAGAACAGCTCCATACGAAATGAATGACAAATAAGTATGAACACCGACACCATCGGGCTTGTTGATATATCCATCACCGCCCAACCAATAAACAAGGGCATAAACGAAAGGCTCGCATGGAACACAATGCCTAGCAGCAAAGCAAAAGCGCGTACCGCATCGAGGTAATCAAGGCGTTGATTGTTAAACGTTGGCTGAATCATGGTTTATCCGCAGTAAAAGGCACACATTCAAAAGTGGGCTGGTGATTTGAATGGGCTTGAATGGCGATATCACCTCAAGCCCGCCACTCAATTAATAAAAACTGATTTCATCAATGGCGTAATCAAAGGTACCTTTCTGCGGGCTAAAAGCGACGATGCTCAGGCTGTGCAGTGTTTTAACATTTAAAGTTGTTTGCGCTGACCAAGCACGCTTCATCGTATTGAAAGGAATTTTCACTTCGTGGTACTTACCGTCTGTAGCGACGGCAATAGGCTGAGTGTGGTAATCGAAATTGGTAACTTCAGTGCTATTAGCCGTGATGGAAATATTCCCCGCATTCACTTTAATCAACAAGCGAATTCCTTTAAATTGGCTGGCGTCCTGCGCTTGCCCCTCTGGCCCTAAAGGCAATACCGCACTGGCCCACCCAGGTTGGCCACGCGCCGGTACTATATTACCCGTTACAGTTAATATGCCTTCGTTTAGCGTTTGCTCTGTAGTGGTACCACCACCGGCTACGGCATCACTTAAATACAGGCGCTCAATACCTAAGCTATTTCGCGAGTGGCTAAAATCATCAATAGCGGCGGCTAACCCAGCGGCTAAACTGCTGCTTGAAGCCGCTAAAAGTACGGCTAAAGTTATACTATGGCTAAATAATGGCGCGGCTGATTTAAACAGATTCATTGTGTATTCCCGGATAAGTAGTTTAAAGGTTAGCGACCTGAATGGTCTAAAACGTTGTATTGAGTAAGTGCCGAGCGCACGCACAAAGGTGACAAAAAATTTATTGTTTTTTTGCCAGCGGACCAAAGCACCGAAAACAGCGCGCAACAAAACGCGGTGAAAGAAGAAGAGTTTCTTACAAATGTCTGTCACCTTTTAGCCAGGCATAGGCACTTAAAAGCATCACACAGTCAATAAAGACAAACTTATGAGCTTTTTCACACGAAAAAAACAGCAAATGAATAGCGATAGCGCTTTGGTTATGGCCTCACTGGGGGGCGACCGCGATGCTTTTTGCACGATCGTCTCGCGCTACCAAAGCCTTTTGTGTTCCGTCGCTTACAGCGCGGTTGGCGATATCAAACACAGTGAGGACATAGCGCAAGAAACGTTTGTAGAGGCATGGAAGAAGCTTGAAACCCTAAATGATCCCGAGAAACTCAAGTCATGGCTGTGCGGTATTCTGCGCTTTAAAGTTAGCCGCCATCGCCGTAAAGCCGTCAATCAACCATTAGAAAGCGCTGAAGATATTACCGAGGGGCAGGATTACGAAGCCAGCCAAATGGGGCTTGAGGAATCCGCTATTCGCGAACAAGAACGCACGCTGTTATGGCAAACCCTGGAAAAAATTCCTGAAAACTATCGCGAACCGTTGGTTTTATTTTACCGCGAGCACCATTCGGTAGCCCATGTCGCAAGCGAACTAGACTTAACTGAAGAGGTTGTGAAACAGCGCCTATCGCGTGGCCGCAAGCTATTACAAGCAGCCATGGTCACCTTCGTTGAGGATACCCTGGCGAAAAGTGCACCGAGTGTGGCCTTTACCACGGGCGTTATGGCGGCCATTAATTTAGTCTCGCCACCGGTACAGGCCGCCGTAATAGGCGCCAGTGCTGCCAAGGCCGGCTCGCTTGTAAAATTGGCCAGCTTGCTGGCTTTATTGGCTGCATTCTCTGGCGTAATCAGTGCTTTTTTTGGCGTGCGGGCCAGCTTGGCGCAATCGCGCACACAGCGCGAACGCCGCAACGTGATTGTTTTAGTATCACTGTTTTTTATCTTCGCGATTATTTATGTGGCAGGCATGTTCGGTTTTAAGTACTTAGCCGCGCAGCACACCGCAAGCATCACTCTGCTAACCGTTATTTCACAAGTATGGGTTGTGGGTTTTGTCGCTAGCTACCTGTGGCTCACGCTGTTTTTGTTTAAAAAAGCCCGCGACCTCCGCGCACAAGAACGTCTATTTAACCCTAGCGCCTTTAATCACCCCTCTGATAGCCCCAACGCCAAACAACGTGAATATAAAAGTAAAACTCGCCTGCTGGGTGTGCCTTTATTGCATTTTCGTTTTGGCGCCCCCGAAAAAAATGATGCCCCCGTTGTGGGATGGGTGGCCGGCGGTGATCGAGCCTATGGCTTGCTGTTTGCCTGGGGCGGCATTACCGTTGCGCCCATTAGCGTAGGCATTGTGGCCGTTGGCGGGCTGAGCATTGGCGCCGTGGGTATAGGTTTATTAGGTATGGGTACTGTAGGAATTGGATTAATTGGCTTTGGCTCCTCAGCCATCGCGTATAAGGCCTATGCATCCATGTCTTCCATGGGCTGGGAAAGCGCTTTTAGCTACGGCTTTTCCATCGCGAAAGAAGCCGCCATTGGCCCCTACGCCTTCGCCCAACATGTAAACAACGAACAAGCCGCCGACATCGCCCAACTCGCCCTTTTTGGGCAAGGCTACCTTTGGCTATTGGGAATTATAGCCGTATTGGTAATCGTGCCTGCGGCTTGGCATTCAAAAGAAGTTAGGCGGAGGATAAAGCGTTAGGGGGCTGTGGTTACTGGGTTGGTTGTTGGAGGATTTTACCGATAGCGACCAGCCATCAAAGGCAAGCTCAAATTTATCTAAAACCTCTAAGGGACGAGGCAATAATAGTTGATCCAATTAGGCGAAGAGGGCCTGCAGGGAGGCAGTTTATTAGAATAACGCATCGAGGCAGGAGGATAATGTAGAGGAGTTGTTATCGAGGCATGCAACCCTTTAAGCAACGAAGGTAAGGATGTCGATATCAAGTATTAGTGGATGAAAT
>NZ_CEXWTU010000279.1:0-5590 GCF_982758155.1 Marinagarivorans sp.
CAGGAAGCCCCTTATTAGACATTGCAGGAGCATAATGTCGTGGAGCGGTTATCGAAGCGGCTTTCTTATCGAGGCGCTTAAAGGGGCGCATGCCGGGGCCTATACGGATATAGGTCATTAGGGTAACGCATGGAGCAGTTACCGAGGCATGTAACGCTTTGAGCAACGAAGGTAAGGATGTCGAGATCAAGCATTAGTGGATGAAATATTGTTTCCTCGTCCCTTATAGCCCAATTACACTCCCAGTGACACCCACACAAAAAAAGGCTACCCTTGAAAAAGAGTGGCCTTTTCTCATATCATAAACCTAGAAACCGCAGTTAAAACATCGTTAATCCGCTTGAACGGCAGCCAACAAGTAAACCAGAGGCGCGTTCCAGTTAATTGTGACCTCGTTTGTCGCATAGCTACACCAGTCATCAATATAAGCCGTTGCTGGCAGTGTATAAGCATAGGTCCCACAAGAAGCAATATCCTGCTGCCCGGGTTGCGGGCCACCTACCACAAAGCCAGGTACTGGGGCATCAATGCCATCAGCAGCTGAGGGGCGATGATGAGGTGCCATTGGGCTTTTGGAGCCAAAACCAGTAACAAAGGAATATTCAGTCGCGTTGCGGCCAAAAATATAGTCCAACACCGATTCTGCAACAGCCAGGTACTTCTCATCACTCGTTATACGATAAGCTTGATAAGCCATCATGCCTTGATTTAATGCACCGCTGTTGCTGCCCCACCCAAAATCACCGAGCGTCATCGGAACCTTATAGGCCGAAGCTTCCTGCTTCACCACCAAGCTGTCTGCCAGCTCAATAATCGCAGCTGTTACCACGGCGTAAGCTGCATCAGTTAAGACCCCTTTGCCGTGTTCAGCCAAACTAATAAACGCGAAAGGCTCGACTCCAGCCCACCAAGGCGTACCGACACCTGGGGTTACATTGGCATTAAATGCTTCAAGGTATTGCTCCTCTTCGGTTAATAAATAAAGCTCTGCAGCGGCCCATGTAAATTCATCTTTAAATTCTTGCGCAGCCCAAACGGCATCATCTAGTACACCACTCGACCATGTGGAATAAGCGCCTGTATAAATATCCGTCGCTTTAAACGGCACAGCCGCATTCGCACTTGCCCACGCCCAAGCGTTAATCGCCGCCTGTTTGTAATCCACCGACTTACCGGGAAATTCTGCATCGAAATCAGCATACACACGACTAGCAACAGCCATTACAGCAGCGAAATCTAAAGTCGCAGCAGTGGTTTTCATATCGACGTAACGCTGAGCAGTGCCCGCAGAAGGCATTACAACAGCCGAGAAATTAGCGGTTGAAAGTTTATGATATACCCCACCATCCAAATCTTGCATATCTTCTAGCCACTCAAGATTCCAGATAATTTCATCTAGAATATCTGGAGCCGAATTCATAGACTCAGGAATATTAATGGTTCGATCCGAATAGAAACCCTGAAAATGCTCATACGCCGCCAGTAAGGTATAAGTGGCTGCGCCAGCATTCACGACATATTTATTGTAGTCGCCAGCGTCGTACCAGCCTTTAGCGGCTGAGATAACTGTACCTACAGGGCGGTCATCTGTCGCTGCCGATGCGATCACCTCCACTTGATCATCAGGGTGCCCTGCATCCCTCGCCCACACGCCCGCAAATTCAGGTAATAATTCGGTGCTAGCACGGTTAAAATAATAAGCTTTTAAAGCCGCATCATGCGCGTCAGCATAAATGGCGCTACCGATTGAGAATGTCGCTGAGTCCGCTTTTCCAGCGATCACAATCTTATACGTTCCCTCTTCTTGAAATGTACTAAAATCAGCCTGCTTAACAGTCTCTTCTGACGGCGCCCAATAGAGCTCTTCAGATAAGTCACCCGAGAAAACAACCGCATTATCTGCCGCATTAACTAAATCAAATGTTGTTTCCACTGTATTTGGAATAATGGCAACTTTAGCCGAATGGGGTAAATAACCTAATTGGTTCACCTTAACAATTTGGCTAGTTGCAGGAGGCTCAGGCAATTTAACTAGCCCACTCTGGGCCTCAATTAAAATACCGGCAACATTGGCCGCATCCGCCACACCTTCAAAGCGTATATTGAGAACACCATCATTCACGGCTATTCCTGTAAATACCGCATCATAAGCAACGTCATGCCCATAGCTACTGAACAAGTCAATGGCATCAACAACCTGCTGTTCCTCTATATAAACATTTTGAACACGCTCACCAGCATCATTCCAATACAGCTCGATCATATGCAGCGTCACATCAAAAACACCATTGGTGACTGGAATTTCATAAGAAAAATCTGCCCCCCAACGTTCACTTTGAAATACGTTCTGCAAATCGGTATTGGTAATCACATCCTCTGTCGAACCTTTACCGCCACCCGTGGAATAAACATCGGTACGGTATACCACACCGCTACCGGCTTCAAATTTATCGCCGCCTGCATTAATACCAAAGGTCTGAACAAACTCATCAGAACTCGCCGACGATGAAGAGCTGACTGATGTACTCGAATTGCTGAGCTTTGGTTGAGCATCGCCACTACCTGAGCCACAAGCACTCAGTAAAACGATACTAAAAATAACGGCTATATACTGCATCACTGTTTAGTCCATCCTATGATAAAGATTGATAAGACCGATTAGTGTACTTAGAACCCTTAAATACGAATATAAATTTGGGGTAAAGCAACAGATATATACGGCAGACGCCCTTGAAAAAATATTGTTACGAAGAATTAGTCAGCGAAAATAAGATACAGAAAAATAAATAGAATACCCCAATGTTTTATATATTCTACATAACGCGGCAACGGAAGATATTAAATAGAATACAACCGCAATACTGCTAACCGCGATTACAACACGGATGCGACTCTTTAATCGCTGAAGGTATTAAGGTGATGATGGAAGGTTTTTAACGAACATAAAAATCCGCTATAACATACCTAGACGCCATAGCGGTTCTTACATCGACTTATCTTATATATTCAAAAGGTGCGCCAACGGTTTCACCCTGATGGTTTATCAGAGGTGATGGTGTTTTCATCAACGCAATCGCTTTATATTTTAAATCCCACATTACCGTCACGGCTTTACGCATACCCGCAGGCTCACCTTGCTCAACATCACAATTATCGCCGTTAAACGCTGCATAAATATTATCGACCAACCGGGTGTATGTTTCATTAAATGCATCTACCGCCAAGCCAATATCGGTACCCTTATAATCTGCCGCTTGCGGATTAGTCATCGTTGGGTAGACCTCACTCCAATCAATGGGAATAATATCGCCATTGGGCTTCTCTGCAATTGTTTGCGATGGCAGGTAACGTCGTCCAAATTGTATTTCACGAAAGCGTACATAGTGAGAATACATTTTCCAGCCATCCGCTAATGTATCACCATCCTCGATGGACTCTGAAGTAACGTTCACACCCGAGTGCTCGCAAGCTGTTGCTTGCAATATGTCTTTCGATACCCCCTCACCTTGATCTACAATTTCTTTAATGGCTTTAAGGGCTGAAGCTTTATCCGTGACAGTAAATAATTTTCCCGCCCCGCCGTAATACTCCTCACCCTGAATTTGACAACCCCGGCGGGCTATACGTGCTTCCTCAAAAACACGTTCATCACACAAGGTGTCTATACCTTCTGATATTGCCGCATAAAAACAACCAATAGATTTATAACCCTGCGTGGGCTGCTCATCATTACAGGTACTGGGTTGCTCTATATCAATAAACGTTTTTAATGCCTCGCGAGAAAAACGCCTAAGATCAATAATTCCCAAGCTGGGTAAAAAAGGGATAGTGGCAGGGAAATGGGGTATCGGATCACCAACGCCCGTAACTGGCGCTGTACTGGGCACACCGCCAATGGCATTCAATACATTACCCGCAAGTGCCATATGCAGCATTTCTTCGATAACAACACTTTGTATTACACTGCTAGCCGCAGTATTTTCGCCTTCGGGTATAGAGTAAAGCGCTGTAAGGTAAACAGGAATTGTCGCTAATTCTAAGCCGATGGCAAACTGTAAATGAACACGTAACTCATCAAGCGTGGCTATAGGTTTTTTTCCAGACAATATCATGACAATTTTCCTTCAAGGTACTTATTAATATTCTCACCCGCTTGTATTGCCAATGCCGTCATTGTTAGTGTTGGATTGGATGTTCCTATGGTTGGCATATTGCCACAGCCCACCATAAATAAATTGCTGTGGTCCCAGCTTTGCTGATGCTTATTCACTACCGAGGTTTTACTATCGTCGCCCATTCGGTGCGTGCCCGCCAAATGCCCCGCCCCCTCAAAAGCATAACCACGGCCGCCGTAAGTCACGTAACCCGGTGCCGAACTATCATAGTGGGTATAATCCCAGCCGGTTTCAAAATCACTCGGGTTAACCTTAGGTTTAGTCACATCGTCATTAGCATAAAGTTGCGCTAAGCCCAAATGTTCAAATACTTGGCGAGAAGCATCCCGCGCGGCTTCCATTCCCGCCTTTACATACTCAGGTAAATCGTAACGAATAACGGGCCGATGATTACCCAACTGATCGCGGTAATTATCGTCAATCGTCACAAAATTTCTGTCTTCTGGAATTTGCTCAAACTCCCAAGCCATACGAAATTGTCGTGGCAGGACATTGGCCATTTTTGCTCTTAGTGCTTTACCCCACAGCGGTTTAACCGGCTCCTGCTCGCCATCCTGTCCGGTTAATGCAATTTCGAAAGTTGAGTTCGGTGCTCCAGCCGAAAAATTCCAACCCCAGTTACCAATTTCTACTCGAAATGCCGAATGTTCATTACGGAATTTCCCATCGCGAAACGCAGGTATACCCGATGTAGACCCTGGACCACGATAAGCACCGATTTTTTCAGACAGTAAGCCCCACGTTAAAATAAGTGGGTGATCCATAAGATTGCGACCCACTTGCCCGCTAGAGTTGGCGACATTAGACGCCAGTAATAATTTAGCGCCCTCAATAGCATGGGCCGCCAAAACAAATACTTTACCCCGTATATTAACGGTTGTGTGCTCGCCTGAATTTTCATCTTGATATTGTTTACACACAACACCGGTAACTTGACCGGTTTTTTCACATACCTCAATAGTAGACGCAACCGTTTGTGAAACGATTTCAACCGTTGTTTGAGCCTCGGAATCAACACTGAAGTCACGCTGCAAAGCATAAAGAGTTTTTAAGGCATTGTATTTTGCTTGCACGGGGCAGATCGGAATACAACTAGAATTTCCCTCACAACGCTGCCCCTGAGAAGAATTACCCACCGCGCCTACAGGTTGATAATCACCACGCGGAATCGAGTTTCGACCCACCGGCGTACTACTGACTTTAACATCAAATTGTTCACCCGATAAATTCACCGCTAAACCATCTATTTTTTCAGCAAGATAATTATCTAAGTAACTGGGTGGTATACGCTCCATGGGGAATTCAAAATCGCCGAAATAAGAATCGTCAATACCAGGATAAAATTGATCCGCCACATTAGCCGACACACCAATAATTTCACGCTCAGCACGCTCATAGTAGGGTTTTAAATCTTC
>NZ_CEXWTU010000280.1:0-5578 GCF_982758155.1 Marinagarivorans sp.
GAAAACAATCAGCTCGCCTTTTGAATGGGCATGATTTCGAACCCACCTGAATAGATAAAGTATTTTTTCCTCGACCCTAACGCCTGTTAACACTAGACATTGCCTGCAAGCAATATTGCGCCTGCGAAGCAAAATGCAAAAAACTATCGGCATGGTTTTGCGTAATCAAGCCGCCGAAGTCCGCTCTATCTGCATAAATAAGCCCCGGCTTTTTACCGTTCACTTCCAACACGTAAATCAAGCAATCCACACCACCCAGAACTTTGGTCGTTTCCTTTTGACCCACGGCCTTATTTTGCTTAAAAAAAGCACCGTTCACCCAAAGTAGACCACCCTTCTCAACCGCTTCCACAAAAACATTATCCGCGTAAGGGCCCGCATCAAAATTAAATTTTTCTCGCCAGTCTTCTGCACCATGCCCAAGACTGTACTTTGCCGTCACACGAAAATCCTTAATGAAGCCTACCGCTACCCGCTCCATACCAACACCACGATGAATACCTTCGATCACCATTTGAAAAATGGTATTCACATTGTGCTTTTGCGCAGCGGTACTCGCCAACTCGCGCAAAATATTCAACTGTAATTGAGGGTCACTTTTCATAATGCGGCTGATTTTTACGGCCGCTGGCTCTGGGCGCTTAAACGTTTGATGGCGACTCGGGATCATATGGCAAACATCACTAGCCCCATATTGGCGCGCAACGTCCAACGCTGCCTCGGCTTGCTCTTGGCAATTCGCTAAGCACTCATCCGGTTCTAAATAGGTATAACGGGAAACGTCCTGCACTAACTTTTTCATGCCAGGGGAATCCCAGCCCTTAAGCGCTGCACGACTAATCTGCTCGCCAAGAATCACAGCACGCGCTTTAAGCGACGGATCCTTGCCCGGAATAAGTGCCTCTTCTAGGGTTGCACCCAGCTTCCATTGCCGCGCTAAACCCTTAGTGATCTTATTAAAGGTTGTACCGAGAACCTCTTGCGCGGCTTCGGTTCGGGCTTTTGTGCTATCAGTCACCAATGAGTCGTTTTTACTGGACACATCAGTAGAGGACCAATAAGCCATTTCGCCCAAATTATAAAGTAACGCCGCGATAAAGACCTCTTCAGCGGCCTCCTCATCCTGTGCAGCCATCAGGGCCCTTGCTTGCGTAGCGGCATGGAAGCCTTGCGCGACTATTTCAAGCATTCGCTCTTTAGAACCGTTTTTCAAAAGCGAATCAATTAACATTAGGGAGATGCAAATAGCGCGCATTCCCTTCAAACCAATAATCACAATCGCACGGCTGACCGTATTAACACGCCCCTTAGAGCCACTGTACTGCACACTATTGGCAATGCGCAGCACATGCGATGTAAGATTTGGGTCTCGCAGAATAAGCTCGGCTAGATGATTAAGGTGTGCATCATCGTTTTCAGACAGCTTGTTCAGTTCGGCAATCACATTTCCTGCAACAGGCATGTTTTGCCGCATAAGCCGGCGCACCCAGTAGTCGGTGCCCTTTCCTTCCTTCTCGAACTTAAACGGTTGCAGCATGCTTACCCCTACTTTTCAGCTAAGCTGCTGATACAACTGCAGCCTCATTGAACTCAATCCTGTATGCTTGGTCGATAGTTGACATGCGCGCCAACGGCAATAGTTTGTCGAATACAAAGCCGCAGCGGTCATCTATACTCAGAAGCCATAAAAACAATTGATTACCTATTTAAAAAGTAGCACCAAATTGGTAACTTGTGCCCACTTGTCTTATAGAAGGTTCAATATCGTGCCCATTCGAACTCTGCTTGTTTTTTGTGCAACCCTTATCCTCTCGTCAGCTTGTTTTGCTGAGACTATTATTAAGTCGCATGCGCTCACCAAGTACGGCACACCAAAGTACCCTAAAGACTTCACGCGGTTTGAATACACCTCAGAAAAGGCGGTAAAAGGCGGTGAAGTTAGGATTGGAGAACTCGGCAGCTACGATAGCTTGAATTACTTTGTGCTAAAGGGCGTCCCAGAACGTAACTGCACCCTTATGTACGATTCCTTGATGGTAAGCTCGGCAGATGAACCTGATACGATGTACGGTCTTGTGGCTAAAAGTGTGGAATACCCTGAAAACAAAAGCTGGATCATATTTAACTTACATCCCGACGCAAAATTTTCTGACGGCCAGCCCATTACTAGCGAAGATGTACAATTCTCGTTAAAAACCCTTATAGAAAAGGGAAACCCAGCCTATAAAATGTACTTTGCAGACATCGGCGAGTCACAGATATTATCCCCAAAAAAAATAAAGTTTGAGATTAGCAACCCTCAGAATCAAGATGTGTTAAATACATTGGCAGGGCTCCCAGTGTTCCCCAAACACTTTTGGGAAGGAAAGGATTTCGCAAAAAGCGGATTGACTATCCCCATGGGTAGTAGCGCCTATAAAATAGAGAGGTTTGATGCTGGCAGATCCATCGTCTATGTACGCGACAAAAACTACTGGGCTAAAGATTTAAACGTCAACAAAGGAATGTATAACTTTGACAAAATTCATGTCGACTACTACCGCGACCGCGACGTTCAGTTTGAAGCATTTAAGAGTGGAGCATTTGATTACCAGTATGAATTAACATCCAAGAATTGGGGTACCGGTTATGATATAGCTGCAGTCCACAAAGGAGACATGAAACTACTAGAGTTTGAAGATTCAAGAGCTAGCGGGATCCACGGAATTTACTTTAATCAACGCAAACCTCAACTTCAGAATATAGCTTTACGGAAGGCTATGAATCTTGCTTTCGATTTTGAATGGACGAAAAAAAACATCTTTTACGGCTCCTATAGCAGAACGAAAAGTTTTTACGAAAACACAAAATACGCAGCTCAAGGAACACCATCCAAAAGTGAGCTTGCCCTGCTAAACCCATTCAAAGATCAATTGCCTCAAGAAGTTTTTGGCGAGGCGTACCAACCACCAGTAACGGACGGAAGCGGCAACAATCGTAAACAGCTCCACATGGCGAAAAAAATCCTTACTGATGCAGGCTACCGGATACAGAATGGCAAACTCATAGACCCCAAAACAAATATAGTCGTTGAGATGGAAATCATTACTAAAGAGTCGGGGTCTGACAAAGTGCTTAACCCCTGGATTGCAAACCTTAAAAAACTCGGAATTCAAGTTAACATCCGATTAATGGATGCAGCCCAAAGAAGCAATCGAATACAAACTTTTGATTATGACTTAGTTCAAATTGTATTAATGGGCGTTGACACACCAGGGGATGAGCAAGCTTTACTTTGGGGAAGTAAAAGTGCAGACATTGAAGGCGGGGCTAATCGTATGGGCATTAAAAACCCCGCCGTTGACAGCGCCATCAAAGCGCTAATTGCAGCCACTAGTGATGAACAACGAATTACCGCAACCCGGGCTCTCGATAGAACATTAACCCATTCGCATTACCTAATTCCCATGTACCACTCTAAGACCAATCGTTTAGCTTTTTGGGACAAATTTTCATACCCTGAAACGAATCCTGCATACGACTTCCGCCATGAAGCTGGGTTTTACACCTGGTGGTACGACAAGGATAAAGCCGAAAAACTAAAGCGAAAAAAATAGCTAAATGTCCAACTACATATTCAGAAGGCTATTCCTTATTATCCCCACTCTGGCGGGGATAATGCTAATTAACTTCATTATTGTTCAGTTCGCACCAGGAGGACCGATTGATCAGGCGGTTGCAAGTTTAAAGCAAGGGTCCGCAATGCACGACCAAGGCCTTATCGGAGGCAGCGCCGATAGCGTTTCAGCCTCTGGCGAAATTTCCATGCAACGCGGTATTCCCGCAGAGATAATGGAACAAATAAAAGCCCAGTATGGTTTCGACAAACCGCCTGCCGAGCGGTTCTGGGTCATGATCAAAAGCTACCTAGTGTTTGATTTCGGGGACAGCTTTTATCGTGATAGCTCCGTCATAGACTTAATCATCGAAAAACTCCCCGTCTCCATATCCCTAGGACTTTGGAGCACACTCCTTATCTATTTAATATCAATCCCGCTAGGCATTAAAAAAGCACTGCGCCACAACAGCCCTTTTGATGTTTGGACCAGTTCGATCATCGTAGTTGGCTATGCGGTTCCCGGCTTTCTTTTTGCGATGATACTGGTTGTTGTGTTTGCCGGCGGCAGTTACCTAGACTGGTTTCCACTGCGTGGGCTAACCTCAGATAACTTTGCCGAACTGACACTGGCAGGTAAAATAGCCGATTATTTTTGGCATTTGGCGCTCCCCCTTACGGCCTACACCATTGGCGGTTTTGCCACCCTAACACTGCTCACCAAAAATTCTTTTCTCGATGAAATCAACAAACAATATGTAACAACCGCATTAGCTAAAGGTCTCGATAATAAGCAGATACTTTACGGCCATGTGTTCCGAAATGCGATGCTCATTATTATCGCCGGCTTCCCATCGGCTTTCATTGGTATGTTTTTTACTGGCTCACTATTGATTGAAGTTATTTTTTCGTTGGATGGCATTGGCCTACTAACCTACGAAGCTATCGTGAATCGCGATTACCCCATCGTTTTTTCCACACTTTATATCTTCACCCTGCTAAGCCTGCTATTAAAACTATTATCCGACTTGGTGTATCACTGGGTTGACCCTCGAATCACTTTTGAAGGGGGGCGTTAAATGAGCACACTAAGAGATAAACTTAGCCCCCTTGCGCAACGGCGCTGGGATGTATTTTGGGGAAATAAGCGTGCAAAATGGAGCCTCTGGCTTTTTAGCGTTTTGCTTTTTATTTCCATGTTCGCTAATGTCATCGCCAACGATAAGCCTTTAATGGCTAGCCAGAACGGTAATTGGTACTTCCCGGTATTTAATACCTACCCAGAAACACAATTTGGTGGCGATTTCGAAACCGAAGCCGATTATACCGACCCTTATGTGGTTGAATTAATTGAAAGTAATGGATGGCTTCTATGGCCGCCAATTCCCTACAATTACAAAACACACATCAGTAACTTAGACAAGCCAGCCCCTTCCCCACCAACGGCCAAAAACTGGCTAGGCACAGACGATCAAGCTAGAGATGTACTGGCGCGCTGTATTTATGGATTTCGCGTATCGATTTTATTTGCGCTAGGCCTAACCATTGGCAGCAGTCTTATTGGAATATTCATTGGCGCTATACAAGGCTATTTTGGTGGGAAAATAGATATAGTCGGCCAGCGCTTTCTCGAAATTTGGTCTGGGCTACCCGAATTATATTTACTGATTATCATTTCAAGCATGATCACACCCAATGCATGGTGGCTGCTATTAATAATGCTTTGCTTCAGCTGGACGCGATTGGTCGACCTTGTCCGCGCAGAATGCCTTCGCGTTCGAAATTTTGAATACGTAAAAGCCGCCAAAGCATTGGGTGTAAGCGACAGTAAAATCATTATTCGCCATGTGCTTCCCAATGCCATGGTGGCTACCATGACGTATATGCCTTTTATTTTAGCCGGCGCTGTTTCCACGTTAACCGCGTTGGATTTTTTAGGCTTCGGCCTTCCCCCTGGCTCGGCCTCGTTGGGTGAGCTTGTTA
>NZ_CEXWTU010000281.1:0-5548 GCF_982758155.1 Marinagarivorans sp.
GCTGAAAATTAATCCACGATGGTTTTTATTTCACCTTGAAAGGGCTGCCCTAATGGCCTATGTCCATATAGGCTCCGGCATGCGCCCCTAATCTGAGTATTTAATAATGCTTTTAGAGAGCTCGTTGATAATACCTTCTAGTTTCTGGTCGATGAGAACACCTTTTTCTAAATGATATAATGCTTTGGTTGCTGCCGTTGTGAAAAGACTTAAAAGCTGTTCTTCTTGCGCATCAGTAAGGCCCAGAGCAAAGAAAGAGCCTTCTACTTCGTGCACCATTTCATCTAAGATTTTTATGTTGCCAGCTTTATGGATTTTTTGTTGTTCTTGTACAGCTGTGAGTTTTTTATGTGCAGTAATAACGGTTTCTCTTACTTTGGTGTTCTTGGCTGCTTTCCCTTCTTGCGCTTGTTGGATGTGCGCTAACTTGTTTTGAATGCCTTCAATTAACGTCATTAGGTGGTCTTTAAGGCGAGATGCGTTGTCGTTGTCTTCAGGTAAGTTTTTGATGACTAGAGCGATGCCGTCGCGACCGATGATTAATTTCCGGTTGTGCTCATGAATACTTGGCCCATTATTTTTTAATCGTTGAAGTAGTGTGATTTCAAGTTCAGAGGCTGAGTTGCTACTGCTGTGAAGTGCGCTTTCGGTATCGTTATAGAGTAGCACGGAGCCGCTTAGATTGAGGCCTGTTAAGGCTTCAATGATGCAGTGTGCTAATTCCTCAGTATTGTTGACGTCAAAGCAGGCGCGTAAGAATGACAATATAATGCCTAGATCACCGGAGTCTCTCATTGCGCTCATGGCAATAGAGTTGGCCGCTTTTGCGGCTACGGTAAGATTTGTATGCTGTGCTTTGTTTTTAAGTGCGGTTTTTATTTTTGACAATAAAACCTCACCATCAAAAGGCTTAACGACATAATCGCTGGCGCCAACATCAAAGCCTCGAGTGATTTCTTGTGTTGAATCATTGGCTGAGAAAAAGATAACTGAGATTTGCTGTAGGCTTGGAGTACTCTTGATTTTTTGGCAGGTTTCATAGCCGTCTATGCCGGGCATATTGATATCAAGTAATAATAATTCGGGGATTTTTTCTTCACTTGCGGCGGCAAGGTTTTCTAGCGCTTGCTCCCCGCTGGTGGCCACACTGATTGTGAAGTGGGCTTTGAGTGTGCCGAGCGTTGCTTGAATCTCGGAGGGAGAGTCATCAACAATCATGATTCGAGTTTTGCTTTCAGTGCTCATATTCAGGGCTCGGCTCAAGGGTGACTGTGCAAGTAAGATTCGATACAGTTTGCCAATTTTGTAAGTTCAAATTGATTAAAAAGGTCAACCATTTCTTTAATGTCGTCATTGCTTTGTGTTTCAGCGTCCAGGGCATCCAATTTATCTTGGGCTAGGCCGATATCACATTCTAGATTTTCCAGTACGCAAGCTAATGTTTGTGTTATATGGGCTTGATTGTGCTGAGCGGTGCCTGTTGTTGTGTTGACTTTGTTCTGCATTTCAATGTGTTGGTGACAGGCTTCGATAGTGAGTGAAATATGTTTTTTCAGTTCATTCATTTGTTGTTTTGAGGGCAGAGCTCGTTGCCCGCATATTTTTTCTAATGAGCCGCCGAGTTCAGAAAGCTTGGTGGCTCCAATGTTACCGCCGCCACCTTTTAGGGTGTGGCAAATTCGCTTGGCGGTTTGCCAATCTTTTTGATCGAGCGCTTCGCAAAATGCCTTAAAAGTGTGGGTGTTGCTTTTGGCAAAACTCTGTACGATCTTATTGATGAGCTTTGTATTGTTTTTGAGCCGCATATTCACGGCTGGCATATCTAACACCGCTTGTGGTTGCGTGGTGCTGGAAGGGGTTGTTTTGGTCTGTAGATTTATTGGCGCTTTGATCTCAAAGCTCGTGAATTTGGTGATAAGCCCGATGAGTGTTTCGTAGCTAAAGGGCTTGCCCAAAAAACCGTTGAAGGAGGCGCTTGCGAGCTTTGTCCTCATCTCGGCCTCGTTGTGCCCCGTCATAGCAATGATCGGTGCTGTTGAGAAACTTCTTATTGCTTGCGCGGTTTCGAAGCCGTCGAGATCAGGCATCTCGATGTCGAGGAACAGTGCATCTAGCTCGTGCCGCTTGGCAATTTCAATGCCTACTCGACCGGAATCTGCAAAGTAAACTTTGCAGTCAACATCTTCTAAATACGCTTCAGCGATGTGCAGGTTAGATGGCGTATCGTCAATGAATAAAATATGAGGCTGTGACATGATAAAACAGAGGCTCGAGTTCTTAGTGACACTTAAAGTCTAGCCTCTGTTGTGAAATGTGCCGCGTCCTATCTTCATTACTTGAACTAAATTTTAGCGAATGCTAAAAAGAGTGGCCGAAATGGTTTCAGGCGCAGCGCTGATCTAATCGCAGTATTGGCAAAGGTAGGCGGTATCGATAACTACCGTTACGTCAAAGCTTGAGTTTGCAGGAACTTCAAACACTTGTCCGTTACGAAAGGTACGCGGAGCGCTTTCGCCGGGTAGCGTTACAGTGAGCTCCCCTTGAACAACAGACATTATTTCTTTTTTTTCAGTACCAAAGGTATAGTCGCCGGCCAGCATGATGCCAATAGTGGCAGGTAGTGAACCGGAGCCATGGATTTTACTTTGCCGTCAAAATATTCGTTTACAGTTATCATTTTTGTCTCCTCTATAAAACGCGCGCCATTGTAAAATAACGGCTGCAATAGTCCACCAAGATTTGCTAAGAGAGTGCAATGCCCGCGAAACACCCCGAAAAAGATCGCAATTTTGACGATTTAACCCAGCGCTTTGCGCGCAATATCTATCAAACCCCAAAAGGGAAGCTGCGCTTAGCGATATTAGAAAGAGATTTTGGGGTTATCCCTAATACGTCCCCCTTAGATGTGCTTGATGTGGGGGCAGGGCAGGGCCAGTTCGGTTTATGGCTGGCGACACAAGGCCATGATGTGACATTGGTTGATGTGTCTGCGGAGATGCTGGCGAAAGCTAAAAATGAGGCGGCGGGCGTGAATTTTGCTATCGCACCAACATTTATCCAGCAAGATCTGTGGGCAATGTGTGTTGAAAGGGAGTCTAACAGCTGCGACTTGGTGGTGTGCCACGCAGTTTTGGAGTGGTTGGAGCATCCGCTAGAGGCGGTTGAGAAGCTTGCTGCACTGGTGCGCCCAGGCGGGTATCTATCGCTTCTTTTTTACAATATCCATGGCTTGGTCTTTAAAAATCTGTTGCGGACGAATTATAAGCGTGTGCTGAAGGGCGATACCAAAGGCCAGAGAGGGAGTTTGACGCCAATCAATCCATTGGCGCCAATGGACGTTCTGGGTGTGATAGAGCGGCTAGGGTTAACTACGCTGGCGCACAGTGGGGTGAGAGTTTTTCATGATTACATCTTGAATCGAGAAAATAGACTGCGCGATTATGAGACGGTAGAGGCGTTGGAGTTGAGCTTGTCTAACCAAGAGCCTTATCGTGGATTAGGCCGTTATGTGCATGTGTTAGCACAAAAGAAAATGGCGTCCCCAGCTGGAATCGAACCAACATCTAAGCCTTAGGAGGGCCTCGTTTTATCCATTAAACTATGGGGACTGCGTTGAGGTGTTATCCTCAATCGGACGCAATTCTAGCAACCTTTAACCCGTGAGCCAAATGGTTGCTTGTAATCGCTGAAAGTTTGTACTTTATATCACCGTTATGGTTGATTCTCACGCTTACTTTCTTGAAGCAAAGCTTGAATCTCTTTAAGTAACTTGTTGCGTCCAAGTATTAAGCGCCAAACGCTACCTCCGTTTTGTCGCCACAAGATCGAAGCGCGTATTGCGGCGAGTAGTAAGGCGCGAATTTGGTCGGCAACGCGTTGTTGTTGTAGGTAGGTGTATTCCCCTTTCACTTGAACGCGGTAGGAGAATGTACTGATGGTTTTGCTGTAGATGTCGGCAATATTACTGATGACATTGTCGTGGCTAATGCCAAAATGTGTCGTTTGATGTTTGGCGTCGTTCAAGCGCTTCCCAACAGTCGCGAGCATATTTTTATTGCGTAGTAATTTACCCGCCAGATTATTGATGCCAATGGCATAACTGATTAAATCTTTCTGCTCGTTACCTATGCTTTCGCTGAGCAGGCTTTCGGTGGTGGTAAGCCCGCGTTCCAGTCGCCCGAGGCTGCTATAAACACTTAGCGTAGACTCGGGGTTATCTTCAAGCAGGCTCTGGATGCAAGTTTCAAAGTCTTGACTGTTTAGATAGCCTGTTCGAGCGATCTCTTTCACTAGGTGTAGGGCCTGAAACATCCCGGCAAGAGCAATGGCTTGGTTTTGTGGGGCGCTGTAATTCATAGAGCGTTTTAATCTTCTGTGTGATTTTGGCTAGCAAAGGTGCTGTGTGATTTTTTAGTGGGCTGCATTGATGATCGCACCGCCGAGGCAATGCTCACCATCGTAAAAAACAGCGTATTGGCCGGGGGTTATTGCTCGCTGAGGTTCACCGAAGCTGACTTTCAGGCCGTTCACCGATTGCCCCAGGTGATTCGTTGTTGCAAAGGGCTCGATGTGACAACTCTGGTCGGGTTGGCGGTAGCGTGTTTTGGCGCTACAAGTTTTTGGTGCCTCTAAGGTCGTTGGGTTTATCCAATGGCAGGCTTCAGTTGTTAGTGTCTGCGCCATGATCAATGGATGGTATTTTCCCTGCACCACAACAAGTTCGTTACTTTTAAGATCTTTGATTGCAACGTACCAGGGCTCTTCTGGTGCACCAGCAACACCGCCGATCCCCAAGCCTTGGCGCTGACCAATAGTGTGATACATCAAGCCCTGATGGGTGCCGATGATTCTACCGTCTTCAGTGACGATATTTCCCGGCTGGGCTGGTAGGTATTGCGCCAAAAAATCTTTGAAGCGACGCTCGCCGATAAAACAAATGCCTGTACTGTCTTTCTTGTTGTGCGTTATCAGGTCGTGTTTCTCGGCGAGTGCTCGGACTTCAGGTTTTTCGATGTTGCCGATGGGGAAGAGTGTTTTTGCAAACTCTTCCCCGCCTACCGCATGCAAAAAGTAAGACTGGTCTTTGTTGGGGTCCAAACCCTTGAGTAGTTGAGTATGGTCGCCGACATTTTTTGTGCGGGCATAGTGGCCGGTGGCGATGTGGCTTCCGCCTAGCATCTCGGCATACTGTAAAAAGACTTTAAATTTAATCTCTCGGTTGCAGAGAATGTCAGGGTTTGGCGTTCGCCCGGCTTTATATTCGGCTAAAAAATACTCAAAAACGTTGTCCCAATATTCGGCAGAGAAATTGGCGGTATGCAGTGGGATTTTCAGTTTGTCGCATACGGCTTGAGCGTCGGCAAGGTCTTGTTTAGCGGTGCAGTATTCGGTGCCATCATCTTCATCCCAGTTTTTCATAAACAAGCCTTCAACTTGAAAGCCTTGCTCTTTCAAGAGTAATGCCGAAACAGAAGAGTCAACCCCGCCGGACATGCCGACAATAACTTTGTTTTGATTGGGAGGGATGGGTGCCATGGTGATTAATTCT
>NZ_CEXWTU010000282.1:0-5458 GCF_982758155.1 Marinagarivorans sp.
AAAGTCACCTTGAAAGGGCTGGTCATTAGGGTAACGCATGGAGCAGTTACCGAGGTATGTAACGCTTTGAGCAACGAAGGTAAGGATGTCGAAATCAAGCATTAGCGGATGAAATATTGTTTCCTCGCCCCTTATTTAGTGCTCGCCCCTAAATATAGCCCAACCGTAATTCTTTACGAATCATATGGTTAAAACACTGCACCCACAAACCCTCAAATTCGGTATCAATTCGCGCATTAATAGCCGAGACCGCACGCACCGTTGAACTACGACGCTCCGCATCCACACTACCATTCGTTAACGCAAAAAAACTGTCTAGAATTTTAAGTATTTTTGCTCCGGGGTGTATTTCCTCCCCCGTTAATCCATTAGGGTAACCCGAACCATCAACGCACTCGTGGTGCTCTTTTATAATGGTTGCCGCCTCTTCCCAGCCCGGCATTCGCACTAAATACTGGTAACCCCAATCGGAGTGGCTTTGAACCGCGTCGCAATTTATTACGTTTGCCGGCAGGCGATTACTCCGCGTCTCTGAAGGGGCAAACATCATTCCAAGGTCATGCAAATAAATTGCCGCCGCAAACTGCTTGGAATCCACTTGCCGCCCCGAGATCTCGTTCATTTTCATGGCCCAGTCGTAAAGCTGAATACTTCGGCCAAAATAAGACGGTTCTATATTATCCAGCGCCAACGCCGTGAGCTGAAAGAAAGTGAGGTCTCTCACTTTAAGGTCGGTTTCGGAACATAACTCTAACTGGTGAATATGCTGGTCACAATTAACGATAGGACTTGCCGACAACACGGCTCCCTCATCAGCAACACCGGCACCTAAAAACTGTAATGTGCTTAGCGCAATCTCAACAGCATTGCCTTCATTGGCCAAAGCTAGCGTGTGGTACCGCAATTTAAGTTCATCAATACTCAGGTTATCAAAACGCTTATCGAGCAATTCCTGCTCATGGATATCCCTTAACCGATCCATGCCGATCAGTAGGGTTTCCGCAACTTTTTCACTGAGCGGGAATTTCCCCGAGCGAAGAGACTCTGCGACCTCTTCGATAACATGCGCAAAATCGACAACCGGCTGAACCCCCATCAAGCCAGCATTGCCTTTTACATTGTGTATTGCACGAAATAGCCGATTGAGCATAGCGCCCCCGCCAGTAGGCGCGGCACCGGCTAGCGAGCTAATCAGGCAGGCTTCTACCTCGGCATGCAAGTCTTCAAAAGCTTCGAGGAGGTCTTTTTTACTCTCATCATCTAACATCGTTGGCCCGCGGCAGTACTACGCACATATAAGTTAACAGGTTTGTTTTTGGATAACTTTATGAGTATAGACAGACTCTACGAGGCGGGACGAATGAATCACGGTTATGCCCCCCCGGTGCAGCCATTGCAGGCAGCACCGGGGCCCAATCACACAATAGGGCGAGCTATAAAAGGCGCCCAATTGGCAACACCCGATAAAACCAGAGCTTCACACGCTTGCCAAAAGCCACTTCTTTATCAGGGTTATATTCAAGCGTTATCTGCCAGCTATTTTCAGGCTGAATATCCCTTAGAATACTTTGCTGTAACTGAGCACCCAACACCGGATTGTCGATTAAAACGCCAACCTCGGTATTGAGGTTAGCCGAGCGTGGATCTAGGTTAAACGTGCCGATAAAAATCGTATTGTCATCAATCACCATACTTTTAGCGTGAATGGCAAAGATAGGATTTTTATCTTTTAACTCGGGGTATCGATCGATCAACTCTTGCTGGTTTTCGGGGTGCGGTTTAAATTCGTACAGCCCAACCCCCATCTTCAATAACTTTTTTCGCTGTTTTGCGTAACCACTAAAGGCCATTAAGTTATCCGTAGAGGCCAAAGAGTTCGTTGATATATCAACACTAACACCTTGATCTAACAAGCCTTGTAACAACGCCATACCTTCTTCAGGGAAAACAAGGTATGGGCTTTGGATAAGTACACGCTGCTTCGCCGCGATAAGTTGCTCGGCTAAATACTGCGTCGATTCGCCACCGCCCGCTAAAAATTCACTGCCATCGTTTTTACCCGGCACATCACTAATGTAGCGCACATCCCCCCACTGCATGCCGTTAAACATGGCCGCAAAATGTTGGGGTAAATTGTTGAGCATCTCACGCACTAGCGGTGAAAAATTAGCGTCATCCTGCGCATAAGCATGTAAAGCATCTACATGTAATTTAATTTGGGCATCATTAATCGCCGCCACTTCATCCACAAGTATGTCCGCAACATTCACCGAGAGAGGGCTCTGCCAAAACTCATCAAAGTTAATGCTCATATCACCTACAGCGCGCCCTACCAATAGAATATCGCGATCCCTAAAATTATAATCATGATCGTAATCGAAATATTCGTCCGCCATATTACGCCCCCCCGTGACACCAATCACGCCATCAAAAATAGCGGCTTTGTCGTGCATACGCTGATTAGCGCCATGGAAGTTCGTTAACAAATTTTTAACCCGCCGCCAAAAGGAAACCCCAACCGAATGCTGCGGGTTATAGATTTTTATCGAGACATTCGGGTGTGCCGCTAAGATTAAAAGCGTCTGACTCTGCGCATCGACCAATAAGTCATCAACAATCACACGGACCTTTACGCCCCGCTGCGCCGCACTTAACAGCGCCTCGCCAGCCAAAATACCGATATTGTCCGTACTCCAAATAAAGTACTGAACATCTATGGTTTGCGTGGCGTTCTCGGCTAACCAAGCACGGCTAATCAAAGCCTCTTCACCCTTCTCTAATATATAGCTACCGGTTTGAGTCTCAACTTTATCGCTACATGGGCTGCAAAACTGATCCAGTTGATCAATGAGCGAAGTCGCCCCATAAGCCTTAGCCATTAACGTCATAATCAGTATCCCTATGATTAGGTATTTCATTGTTTTCCTATAATGTGAGAAATGCATTGTTAACGGCTTGTAATCACCATTAGATGAGGGACCGTTTATTTCAAAATACACTCAATCAAGCGCTTTACTTGCTGACTGCAGCAGCCGTTACCATCTGTAGCATAGGTTTCGCTGCGAACCATTTCGAGGGTATTAGCGCCACGCGCGATAGCATTGATAACGTCGATTTTAAGCACCTCGTTACATACACAAAGGTTACTATCTAAATCTTTTTTCAATATTTCAGGAAGTTTATCTAAAGGGTTCGTCATTGTTTCTTTTGCCACATACCTATCAAAATTTAGCATCTATTGCATACAAATTTTACTGTGTCTTATCGACTTGGAAAACAGCGTATTCACGCTCACAGACCACTCAACATGGACGCGTAATACTTAAATGGACGAAAAATAGAATTTTTGGAGGGGGTATTTAAAGAGTATTACACCGAGGAATGTTGCATTTGGAGTAACACTGAGAGAAAACACGCTTGATACGCCTTCGCCCCTAATAATGATTGGTAACAAAGTGCTCAGCTTCATTTTTAAGTGACTGATTGTGGGCTTTGCAGCATACAATCAGTCACCATCAAACTTAACCAAGCACTTTGCTATGTTATTTAAACCAAAGGTTTAAATAGGTACAACCTTGTTAGCACATGGACCTTTTTGGCCTTGTCCTACTTCAAACTCAACGGCTTGGCCGTCGTTCAAAGTTGCGTATCCGCCACCAGCTTGAATTTCTGAGTGATGAACAAACAAATCTTTGCTTCCGTCTTCAGGAGTAATAAAACCAAAACCTTTGTCCGCGTTAAACCACTTAACAGTACCTTTACTCATAATGCTTTCTTCTTTGATGCGGTGAACAATGAATGACTACATTCGCTATCACCATTACGAATGCAGCTTTTAAGTTTTTTGCACAAGCGGCTAGTGGCTTACAGCATACTTGACCGTGTTTCCGACCAAGCCAGCCACCCAACCTTAGAGGTATCGGCATAATACAGCCAAAACGACGACGCCTCGACTGTGAGATAAACCGAAACATCTCAGCATACGGAGCGATTAGCTCCACAAACCAAAATATAACACCCCTAGACGCCTTATGATACATAGCCTAGATAGCAGTGCTAGCATTACACCGCGATAAAAAGACGGAATCTGTGCCTATTTGGCATTTTATTGAACATATCGATCACTTGTGGCGCCTCTTTCAGCAAGACTTTTGCCCTCCCCCTTACCCTAGCCTCCCCTCATACCGGAGCGGCACAGCCGGTTGCGCCTGAAAACACCAAAGACCTATTAGCTCAACGCCTTACCCAAAACCAAAACAGCTAAGGGGCGAGGCAATAATAGTTTGTCCAACTAGACGAGGGCGCCTGCTTTCTCAGCAAGGCGCTCGAGGGGGCGCATGCCGGGGCATGTAACGCTTAGAGCAACGCTGCTGAGGAAGCAGGAGGCAAGTATTGTTGGATAAAGTATTTTTTCCTCGGCCCTAAGACAAGCTAGATGCCATTGAAGATCTCATCTTCGCCCACAAAAACTATATGGCTAGCGACAGAGGCCGGCCTAAAGCGCTTTGATGGCGACCGTATTCAGCATTTTCGGAGCATGGCCTAAGCAGTGAGTGGACCACGCCCCTTGCCGTTGACCATGAAGGGTGATACTTGGGCCGGTACTAGTCGCGACCTTAACCACTTATCACCAAAGGATCATACTTTTACTCACTACCTTACCCGTGATTACGTAAGTGATGCTATCAAGGCCAACCGCCCCCCCTTGCCCAGCCACTATTATAACGGCGTTGCGCGATTCAATGTCGAACACAAACCGATCGATCACGGGCAAACCGGCCCTGACGGCCTATCCAGTAATTTTGTCACAACACTTTTTGAGGATAACCAATCTAATATTTGGGCTGGCTATAAAAGCACAGGATTAAGCCGATGGAACCGCGACCAACGCAGTTTTACCATTTGAGCCAAAAGCCTGACACCGCAGCAGCCTATGTCACGACGATGCCCGTGCCATCAATAAAGGGCCGAGTTCGCCTATAAACTGGAAAAGCATGAGACCATTGCACTTGGCAATGGCTGAGCATAGAAACGGTCAACATCGAGAATAAAAAGCTACTGTGCTCTCGCCGTAAAAGGTACCGGTAAGGGCATTCATGAAAACGATTTCCAAAAACTCTTTACACGCTTTAAGCAGGTCGACCAGGAAACCAAAAATATCCATGGTTAAGGTACGGGTCTAGGCCTAGCGCTTGTCGACGAATTCACCAACCTACACGGTGGCTTTGTGCATTGCACCAGCAAGCTAAATGAAGGCAGTACATTCACCGCTTATTTACCGATATAAGGGACGAGGCAATAATAGTTTATCCAATTAGGCGAAGAGGGCCTGCAGGGAAGCAGGTTGTAAGAATAACGCAGGAGCGGTTATCGAAGCGGCTTTCTTATAGAGGCGCTTAAAGTGGCGCATGCCGGGGCCTATAGGACATAGGTCAGTAGGGTAACGCATGGAGCAGTT
>NZ_CEXWTU010000283.1:0-5429 GCF_982758155.1 Marinagarivorans sp.
CGAATGATTGGTCGCCAACCTCTTGAGTTGTTGGATTTTTCAGAAAAATTTGATGTTAATGTCACTGTTAAAGGTGGTGGTAGTTTTGGTCAGGCGGGTGCTATCCGTCATGGCCTTACTCGTGCCTTGATGGCGTATGATGAGTCTGCTCGTGGCGAGCTGCGTAAAGCAGGTTACGTTACCCGTGACGCACGTGAAGTTGAGCGTAAGAAAGTGGGTCTGCGTAAAGCACGTAAGAAACCACAATTTTCGAAGCGTTAATTCCTCTGCAGCTTCGGCTGTGTTTGGAATCGAAAACCCGAGCTTGCTCGGGTTTTTTTATGATTGCTTGTTTTGTGGCTCTTGGTCAATAATTCGTACCTCTTTTGATGTAGGCCTAATCTATCCTCGGTTTTACCTTGTGGCATAGAGGTAATTTCATTAGTATGGCGCCGTTTTTATGCCATGGGCAATATGGGTCTATACTCTCTGCTTGGAGTAATAGTGAGCTGCTTAGGGTAATGGTGAAGCTGATTTTAATGATGGCTTATGCTCGGCAGTGTTAATTCTATAGCTATCTAATAAATAGCGGGTGCCCACAGTTTCTAGTTTTCCTTTTAAACCTACTGGTCTTCAGTAAATAGTCACAGGAGATTTTCTTGATGAGTGATGACGGTGCAAATTTAGGTCGCCGCCGAGTGCTAACGGCGGTGACATCTGCCGTTGGTGCAGTTGGTGTAGTTGGTGCGGCAGTACCTTTTGTGGGGTCTTGGAATCCCAGTGAGCGAGCCAAGGCTGCTGGCGCACCCGTAGAGGCAAATATTGGTAAGATCGAACCCGGTCAAATGGTGACATTTGAGTGGCGTGGAATGCCTGTTTATGTTGTGCGTCGTACCAAGGCGGCTTTGGACGGACTTGTGACAATGGAGCCTTTATTGCGCGACCCGTCGTCAGCGGAGTCGGTGCAGCCTGACTATGTTGACCCCAAATTGCGCTCTCAAAAAGATGAGTATCTTGTCCTTTTAGGCTTGTGTACACACTTGGGTTGTGCGCCCAATTACCAGCCTAAAGTCGGTTCAGTTGATCTGGGCGGCACTGAGTGGCAGGGCGGTTTCTTTTGTAAGTGTCATGGTTCTAAATATGATTTGGCTGGGCGAGTATTGCAGGGGGTGCCTGCGCCAACTAATTTAGAGGTCCCTCCTCATAAATATCTTAGTGATAGTGTGATTCTTATTGGTGTTGATCAGAATGAGGAGGCTTAATATATGAAAAATCCATTTGCTAACTTGTTGGGTTGGGTTGATGCGCGTTTACCGGTAGTGCGCGCATGGGACACCCATATGGCGAAGTACTACGCGCCTAAAAATTTCAATTTCTGGTACTTTTTTGGCGTCCTGTCTATTTTGGTGTTGGTCAACCAGTTGTTAACCGGTATCTGGTTGACGATGCACTTTGAGCCTTCTGCTGAGCGCGCATTCGCATCTGTGGAGTACATCATGCGTGATGTGCCTTATGGTTGGCTGTTACGTTACATGCACTCTACCGGTGCCTCGGCGTTCTTTGTTGTTGTGTACCTGCATATGTTCCGCGGTTTGATGTATGGCTCCTATAAGGCGCCTCGTGAGCTGGTGTGGATCTTTGGTATGCTTATTTATCTAGTCCTTATGGCTGAAGCCTTTATGGGTTATGTGTTGCCTTGGGGGCAGATGAGTTACTGGGGTGCGCAGGTAATTGTGAACCTTTTTGGTGCTATTCCTGTTGTGGGTGAAGATTTAGTTCAGTGGATTCGTGGTGATTATCTAATTTCGGGTGCTACATTAAGTCGCTTTTTTGCTTTGCATGTTGTCGCTATGCCTATAGTTTTGTTGGGCTTGGTTGTTATGCATATCCTGGCATTGCATGAAGTGGGTTCAAATAACCCTGATGGTATCGAAATTAAGAAAAATAAAGACGAAAATGGCATCCCTAAAGATGGCGTACCTTTTCACCCGTTTTATACCGTGCATGATCTGGTTGGAGTTACAGTCTTTTTGTTTGCCTTCTGTGCCATTATTTTCTTTGCGCCTGAAATGGGCGGTTACTTTCTTGAATTCGCTAATTTCGAACAGGCTAACGGCCTGAAAACACCAGAGCATATTGCACCTGTATGGTACTTCACGCCGTTTTACGCGATTTTGCGTGCGGTAACGATTGATATTGGTCCGTTAAATTCTAAGTTTCTGGGCTTTATTACAATGGCTGCTGCGATCGCGGTGTTATTTGTATTGCCTTGGTTGGATCGTAGTCCTGTCAAATCTATGCGCTACAAGGGCTGGTTTAGTCGTGTTGCGTTAATTGCCTTTGCGGCCGTATTTGTCATTCTGGGGTACTTGGGAGTTAAAGAGTCAACTCCCGCGCGTACGTTATTGTCGCAAATTTGTTCTGTGCTTTATTTTGCTTATTTTATTGGCATGCCGTTTTGGACTAAGTACGAAAAGGTTCAGCCTGTACCCGAACGATTGCAGCAAAAAGGTTTGAGTAAGGCGTTGGTCTTCGGTGGCTTGGCTTTATTTGCAGTATTGGTGATTGTGCCCATTCAGGCGTCCGCCAGTGGCGGTGCTGCGTGCGGAACGGTTCCTTGTGAGCATTTTCATTCAGACTTTGATGATAAAGAATCGCTACAGCGTGGCGCAACGACGTTTGTGAATTATTGTATGGGGTGCCATGCCATACAATATTCACGCTACGGCCGTGTAGCTGACGACTTGGGTATTCCGCGCGATGTAATGTCTGAGCAATTGATTTTTGGCGATGAAAAAATTGGGCAGTTTATGACTGGCTCAATGGATCCAAAGAAAGCCAAGGCGTGGTTCGGAGCTTCACCTCCAGACTTAACTTTAGTGGCCCGTTCGCGGAACCCTGAGTGGTTATTGACCTACTTGCTCACCTTTTACAAGGATGACTCTCGTCCTACTGGCGTAAATAATAAAGTTTTTGAAAGTGTTGCTATGCCGCATGTTCTACTTGAGCTTCAGGGGCTCCAGGAGTGTGCTCCTGGGCCAAAGTATGATGATCATGGTCATGTTATACGCAATTCTGTGGGTGAGCTGGGTGATGTTGACCCCTGTGGTAGTCTAGAGGTGAAAAGCGTAAAAGGCAGTATGACACCGGAAGAGTATCATCAGGCAATGTATGACTTGGTGCATTTCTTAGAGTATGTGGCAGAGCCTGTTGCTGAGAAGCGCCAGTCCATTGGTATCTATGTGTTAGCCTTTCTTTTGCTCCTGTTTGTTTGCGTCTGGTTCTTGAATCGGGAGTATTGGCGGGATATTCACTAGCCAGTACGGGTGATCAATATTATTTGATTTTCCCTAAGAGTAAAAAGCCCAGCTTAGTCTGGGCTTTTTTGTGCGTGATGATTGTGCCTTGCTGATAGTTCTGGATCGTTCCATACTGTGCGGCCCAATGCGTACGTCATGCGCAAAATGTCACTGTGTTTGTTTTTGGTAGGTCTAACTTTATGTCTATGTCTTCTAGTCGTCCCTATTTAATTCGCGCTCTGTATGAGTGGATTAATGATAATCAATTAACCCCTTACCTGCTGGTAAATGCGAATGAGCAGGGCGTTAGTGTTCCTCAAAATTCGGTAGGCAAAGATGGGCAGATTATTCTCAATGTGGCCCCTAGGGCGATTGTGGGGTTTGATATATCAAACGCTGCTGTGAGTTTTAGCGCACGTTTTGGTGGTGTTCCGACCGATATATATGTGCCTAGTCATGCCATTATGGGCATTTATGCTAAAGAAAATGGGCAGGGTATGATGTTTGAGCCTGAATCTGCACCGCCGGAGCCGCCGGAAGATCCTAAATTAAAAGAGAAGTCCGTCAAAAAGCCAATGCTTAAAGTGGTTAAGTAACTTTCTCCCGACTAGTCTAAAAATACAGATCTAATAAAAGGTTTTATGATGTTGCCGACAATTTTGGATTTTGAGGCGTCTGGTTTTGGGTATGAAAGCTATCCAATTGAGGTGGGTGTTGCACTGAGTGATGGGGAGCGTTTTTGCACATTGATTCAGCCGTTAAAGGAGTGGCAGCATTGGGATGATAGCGCCGCAAAAGTCCATCAAATATCTCAGCAGGATTTACTTCGTCACGGCGTGCCTATAGTAGATGTGTGTTTGCGGTTAAATCAGTTGCTTGGTGAGCAGGTGGTTTATTCGGATGGTTGGGTTGTTGATAAGCCGTGGTTGAACACACTCTATCAGGCCGGAAATGTGAAGCCCTCCTTTTCTCTGTCGCCAATAGAATCTATTCAGTCCGAGGAACAGCAAAAAGCTTGGGGTGAAGTAAAAGATGAATTATTGGAGGCTTTTGCGTTCGATCGCCATCGTGCGAGTCATGATGCACTATTAATTCAGGAAACGTATAAAGCGACACGGCACTTACGCTAGGGGGCTCCCTGAGCAACAAGTTGGGCGCGCGGGTAGTAATGGTGGGTGTGGATGGCCTTTAGTCTTAAACCTCTGGGTCTGGGGCTTGAGGAGAAAAACCATTGTCCAATATGCTTGTTTCCACTTTCTCATCTTAGTGTTGTGGTTACATAGCCCCTAGCGCGTGGGGCCCCTTAAATAATACTCACAATACGTCGATGTGAATCTCACATTGCAGACCCTCAATGCTAGCTTCGAGCTTGTCTCCGGCCGCTATAGCGCCGACTCCAGCAGGGGTTCCGGTTAATATCAGGTCTCCGTAATCTAATTGCGTATACAGTGAAAGTTCTGTCAGGAGTTCTGGGATGGGCCAAACCATTTCTGAGATATTCCCTAATTGTACTTGTCTGTTGTTGTGGCGCAGAGAGAAGTCGCCGAGGCTTTTTAGGTCTGTCCAGTCTATGATTTGCAGTGTTGAGCAGGGTGCGGAATGATCAAAGCCTTTTGCTGTGGCCCATGGTCGGCCGGCGGCTTTAGATTGCAGTTGAACATCCCTGCAAGTCATATCGAGCGACAATCCTGCAGCAAAAATGGCAGACTCGGGGTTGGCGGTTGTCACCTTTTTGTTGATAGCGATAGCGACTTCAAGTTCGTAGTGTACGTTATGGCTGTAGGTTGGTAATTTCCATGTTGTGGGTTTGCTTGCGTCGTAAAGTGCGGTTAAGGGTTTGTAAAAAAAGAAGGGTGGCGCTTCGTCGGGATTGTGCCCCATTTCTTTGGCGTGCTCGGCGTAATTGCGCCCTATGCAGATAATCCGGCGAACGAAATAGGGGTTATCGCCATTGCCATCTTTGACTGGTAGTGAGTATTTGTGCGGTTCAATTGTTTTTTGATTCATTCTCAGGCCGTATTGTGTGTGTTGATACTTAAGGGGCGAGGAAACAATATTTCATCCATTAATGCTTGATCTCGACATCCTTACCTTCGTTGTTTGAAGCGTTACATGCCTCGGTAACTGCTCCATGCGTTACCCTAATGACCT
>NZ_CEXWTU010000284.1:0-5411 GCF_982758155.1 Marinagarivorans sp.
CAAAGCTTAGCCTGCCTTCTAGCGAATAGGCATCACAGCTATCGCTAAAACTAAAGGCCGCAAATTGCGCAGCGGCTGTGCAGTTGTTGCCAAAGGTTTTGTATTCATAGGTAGGGCAGGGCTCGGTGATACAGGCCACCGATGGATTGTGTTTTTTAGCGCACACAGGGTCAAATACGTCATCGCAGGCAACTGGTAGTGATTCGACCGGTGCGCCTTCAAGCTTGCCGCACTCTCCTTCAAATAACACCGTCGAGTTACTGCTATCGGCCTCGCACTGGTTGCCGTAGGTTTTGTGCAGTGGCGGGCAGGGGGTAGTTACGCATTGCACGGCTTGAGTGCCGCACACCGGGGCGTATTCCTTGGTGCAAAAGCCGGGTGTTGGGTTTTGAATCGGTAGTGTAATGCTGTTTAGCCCGCGGATGGTAACGCTGGAGCCATCTTCGGCAACGTCTACCAGAAGAGGATACTCGGCATGATTGGGCGTGTGCACATGCAACGCGCCCATATCACAGTCATAAAAGCCCGAATCTTCTTGTGTGCCATCACTGTAGGTGACTGAATTGGGTGCCTCGTTAAAAGTTAGGTAATAATCCATTTCGAGCGGGCTAGTTGCGGCATTTTGCAGTACATAATGGTTGCCCGCGACTTTGCTGCAATCACTGTAGTTGTCTGGCACGTGACCATAGGTATTGCTGTAGGTTTTTTCGCCGGTGCCGAGTGGGTCAAAGGTAAATTGGTAAAGGCGAGCGTCGATATCGAGCACATGCTCAACCTCGGGGCCATCATCCAAGGTCACAATCACTTGATCATTTCGGCAGGTGTAATTGCCGCTAATACCAAAGTCAGATTGTATTAACCTTACATCGCCATCCTCAAAGGTAAAGCGCCAATGCATTTGGCTGATGCCCTCTGGCGTAGCGCCGGCCTCGCCAAGTGTTGTCGCTATAAATGTAGCGCCGTTAAGCAATTTGCAGTTGCGGTAGTTCCAATATTCGAGCGATTCGCACTCGCCACCAAGACTTGGGTCATCAACAATTTCTGCATTCAAGCCGCGCACACCGCAGTAGTCTCTGGTACTAAACTCAACGGCACATACCATAGTGTCGTCGCATTCTGGGGTGATCATATAGCACGCTGGCGCCCCGGATGGCGGCATATCCGAGTCGCAAATATGGACGCTTGAGCTACTCGACGATTGCGCCTCGCTAGAACTTGATTGCTCAACACTAGAGCTTGATGATTGAGTGATGCTCGAACTGGATGACGAATGTGGTTCGATATCAATAGTGATGGTTGCGCCATCGCAACCGGCAAGAAGTGCCAGTGCCAGGCCGAGGCCGGTTGTTGCTATACCTGCTGCTGTTTTCATAAGTTTACCCGCAAGGTAAGTGATGCTCGCATTTTAGTCGTGCCAGCATGGGGAAACTGTTAAGAATTGTAAGAGTGTGAATCGGTTTTAATATGAAGGCTAGGTAGCCGCTGCTGTCGAAATTCGTTGCCTGTCTCGACATTCTTCTCCAAGCTTAATTTGATTAACTATTATAGCCTCGTCTCTAAGCCAATAACCCACCCACGGTATTACCGCCAATATTATGATTTATAGCGTAAGCATCGAGCACAGTTTTATAGACATCATTAAAGTTATGCTTTTGACTTATCTGCCCCGTGCGAAATAAATTGTTGCCGCCGGCTACTGCGTGAAAAATATTTCCGCTGTCTTCATGGTTTTTTCCGTATTCAGTGCCGAGTACTACACAGCTGTTGTCGAGTACTGTTTTGCCGTTGGGTTCAATCAAACTGTCCATTTTTTGTAATACATAGGCTAACTGGCTTACCACATAGTATTGATATACGCGCACCGAATTTTTAACGTAATTATGAAAAATGCCATCGTGCGGCGAGCTATTATCGAATACTTCACTAAAATTAAGGCTTTTATTGATTTTTTCTGCGGTGTAATTTCCGGTGAAGCGTAAATGTTCACCAGCACCAACAAAGACCATGCTGCCAAAACGCAGTGCGTCCATTTGAAACCCTAATGCAAAGAGGTCGCCATTTAGGCGAAAAGCCTGTTGGGCTTTTTGCCAGTCTACTTTTGGGCCTGTGGTGGGGCCGTTTTGGGCGTCGTAAAAGTTGATGTCACTCGGATCGGAGTAAGTGTTTTTTTGCGGCAAACCGTTGGTTTCCGTATTTTCAATTTCATCGGCGGCGCCATCGGCACTGGCGAGTTCTTTTTCGATGGAGCGTATTTGTTCTAGATGGTTAATGATTTTTTGCTTGGAATCGAAGCCTAAATACGAATTTTGTCCCGTGAGTGATTGGTACTGCGCTAAAACAGAATCTAATACGCTGCGCTGTATGCGCGACTTTAAATCCTGCGCGCCATTGTTGGTATTGGCATCGTAGCGGCCAAAAATAGCGTCGAACACTTTGCTGGGTCTGCGTTCGGGTAATTCGCCGGGGCTGCCATCGTTATTCCAGTGGCGGCAATATTGTGTAATAGATCCTGTGCGCGACCACATTCCAGCCGATTTAGATGGCAAGCCTGTAATTGAGGGCACCCCATTGGGGTGTAATGCCTGTCGCATAATTTGTTCGAGTGATGGGCCGCCGGCCTTCTTATCATTTGGCTGTTTTTGGCCAGTGAATTGTGATGCGCCGACTTTAAAATGTGTGGTTCCACTACCCGCTAAATTAGCGTCGCTTAGGTTAGAGAACATCATCATTTTATGGGCGATTGATTCGAGCGGTGCTAGCGGGCCATTCCAGAGCTCAGCTTGTAGGTCCGCTTCTATGCCTAAACCAAAGCTCATGGTTAACATCCGTTTGGGAATTGCGTCAGCGGCATTGGCTTTAGGCATAGCCTCTTCTAGCAACGGTAAGCCGACTAAAACACTACCGGCGCCTTTTAGCAGCATCCTGCGGGATACCACCGAGCGACGGCTGGCGCGGCTGGCTTGAGTGGTGTTGTACGAATTTTTTGGATCGATAGAATCGCGCATAAACTCGCTCCTTAATTGGCTACGGTCGTGGTTTGGTGGAATGCGGGGTGCAATGCGATAGCCTGAATTAACGCATTAAAGGTACCTCCATCCGCTAGATAATTTGCGTGCGCTTCGTTAATAGTATTGATATCTGTCGCGGCATGGCTACGCCCAGTGGCAAATGTCAGCATGTTTTGTGCAAAACAACTTGAGGTTTCTTCGTTTTGCGCAAGCAGGCTCATTAACCCTGCTACATCATCATAGGCGGTACCTTCGTCGCCATTCTCGGTTTGTAAATAACCGTGGCTAAAAAGGTCGCGCCCTTGTGAATCTTGTTCGGTATAGCGGCCTAAAACATCAAAGCGTTCAAAGGCAAAAGCGATGGGTTCGAAATTGCGATGGCAGCTCGCGCAGACGCCTCCTAGGCCAAAGCGATAATCTTTAGCTTGTCGTGGCGTCAGGTTTTTAGTGGCTGTCGCGGTATCATCAATAGCGGCTTGAATCCCAGAAGGTGGCTCTGGAATATGGCGGCATAAAATTCGCTCGGTCATGACTACGCCGCGCCCCACAAAAGATGTCGAGCCAATATTGGCCAGTAGGCCAGGGTGGGATAAAAAGCCTGTTCGCTGTGGTGCAGTACTGGTGTTATAAAGCTTTAAGCCTTCGCCTTTACTGGGTAAACCTAAATCGAGGGCCAGCCGCTCGGTGAGCATCATTGTTTGTGTTGTGAATAGTTGTTGTAACGCAATGGGGTTGGCGCCGACGCCAGAAGCCCGCTCTAGTGTTGCCATCAAGCTTGTTTTTAAATCGCTGGCTAACTGTGTGTCGGCATTTAATAGCGAAGCTGTTGAAGTAATTGTGTAGTCAGCCCAAAAGGTTGTGCGTGTTCTAGCAAAACGCGAATCTTGCATCATGCGATTAATTTGGCTTTTTAGCATCGCGGTCTTTAGGGGTTGATTTTGTAGGCTCTGTGCAAACGCGAGCAAGGGAGCGTCGGGTGTTGATTGCCATAAAAAATACGCGAGTCGGCTGGCAAGCTCGTAACCGTTTAATTCACGTGTGCCACCTTCAGCCCCTGTTTCTTGTTCTGGGCGATAAATAAATTGTGGGGCTTGCAGCATGGCGGCAATTACCGCACCTGCCGCATCGTTAAAGTTGGCGCCGTCTAGCGCTGCGACATCACTCAATAAGGTGCTGTAGTGGTTTTGTTCGGTATCGCTTAAGGGTCTTCTAAATAAATGCAAACCCAATACTTTAGGGAATTTTGTGGCGCAGGCATTACCGGTATCGTTGCAGCTGGCTAATTGCTGTGCAAAATTACTGATGTTTAACTGGGCAATAATATCTTGCGCTAATAAATTGTAGGCACGAGGATATTGCGCCTCCATACGTTGATTGTCGGCGAGGGTAATAAAACCTTTTTCATCAATAGATTCTACCGGCATGCTAGCGACAACCTCGGCGCCAGGACTAACGGAAAAAATATCGTAAACGCTATTAAGGATTTGTGGTGTAGTAAGGCGAGCCACTAAAGGCCGGCGAGGCTCCAGTTTTATACCGCCCGCGAGCAGATCGTTTTTGATGTGATCGGTAATTTTCTCAGCACAGGCTTGCAGGCAATCGTCTATAGCGGTGGGCGGCATTGTCGCCGTGATGGCATTGACCATTTGGTTAGCGGATAGCATATCGTTGTTCAGAGGAAAAATTTTGTCTTGTCCATCAAGCCCGTGGCAGCCAGAGCATAGATCAAGATACAAAAATGCACCCGTTAAGGTATTTGCGCTGGAACTCGACGCATTCACGCTGGAGGTAGTGGTTGTTGGTGAGCTTGATGTGGCGACACATGGGGCGTCGCCACAAATACAGACACTGTTGTCAGCGCCGCTATCACGGCAGTCTGTGGCTTGGGCGCCATAGGTGATTCGGCATTGATTGGTGGTATTGCATTGATCAACTGGTTGCATGGTGGCAGGCGCTGATGAGCTGTGATTAACGCTAGAGCTTATAGCGTTAGGCATGGACGCCATACTGGTGTTTGATTGCAGGCTGCTGGTCATCGCATTGTGACTGCTGCTACTCTCAGTTTCCCCTGTACAGGCGGATAACACAGCCGCCAAACTCAGTAGCCCCAGGGCTTTAAGCCAAGATGTCATACCCACCCCTCAATATTTTTCAGATACATAGGGTCATGTTAGGTCATATATGGTTGATTAAATACCAATTGAATCACATTCTTGTTGTTCGTATTGGCTAAGGTGTGTTGGCTTAGGGGGCGAGGTAATAGATTGTTTATCCAATTAGGCGAAGAGGGCCTGCAGGGAGGCAGGTTATTAGAATAACGTATCGAGGCAGGAGCCTCTTATTAGACATTGCACCGCCACACGGATGTGGCAGATTAGGATAACGCAGGAAATAAGATGGACC
>NZ_CEXWTU010000285.1:0-1863 GCF_982758155.1 Marinagarivorans sp.
TAAGAAAGTCGATCTCTTCGCCTAATTGGATAAACTATTATTGCCTCGTCCCTTAAACAATCGACTCACTGACTTATTCTAGGATGACTTATGGCCGGCAGCAGCTTTTTTGCACTTTTTGACGATATTGCAGTGTTATTAGATGACATCGCATTGATGAGTAAGGTCGCCGCCAAGAAAACGGCTGGTGTTCTTGGGGACGATTTGGCACTCAATGCACAGCAAGTGACCGGCGTAAATGCCGATCGCGAGCTGCCGGTTGTGTGGGCAGTGGCAAAAGGTTCGCTTCTCAATAAGTGCCTATTGGTTCCGGCGGCTTTAGCCATTAGCGCACTCATTCCTTGGTTGATTACACCGCTGTTGATGTTGGGCGGGGCTTACCTGTGTTTCGAAGGGGCAGAAAAGGTATTGCACGTCCTTTTTCATAAACACGAAAAACAAGCGCATCACGAAGAGATCATAAAAGCCGTGGCCGATGAAAAAGTCGACATGCTAGCTTTTGAAAAAGACAAAATCAAAGGCGCGATTCGCACCGATTTTATTTTATCAGCCGAAATTATAGTGATCGTATTGGGGACAGCTGCCAGTGCCAGTTTGGTTATGCAGGCGCTGGTATTAAGTGTTGTGGCTTTTTTCTTAACGGTGTTTGTTTATGGCGCCGTGGCAGGCATTGTTCGAATGGATGATGCCGGTTTGTATTTAATTAATAAAACAAACAGCCTTGCGCGCAAGCTAGGCCAATTTCTTTTATGGGCTGCACCCAAGTTAATGCATTTTTTATCTATCTTCGGTACAGCCGCTATGTTTTTAGTGGGCGGCGGTATTTTAATTCACGGCATTCCCATCGCTGCCGAGCATATGCACCACATCGAAGAGTGGAGCCATCATTTACCGGCTGCTTGGTTGGCGGGCCTTGTTTTGCCAGCCTTGGTGACGGCAGTGCTCGGGTTTGTGGCGGGGAGTTTTGTGGTGGGCATTGTAGCGGGAATTGGTTTTATTCGGGGTAAAAAATAGAGAAGTAGTTCCTCTATGGTATTTTCTCTTGGGTGAATATTTAATAATCAATGAAGTTGTGTTTGAAAGAGGCGTGTATAAAAATCATGAGAAATATCTATTGGGTGTTACTGCTTTTAATGTTTATTACAGCCTGTTCAGAAAGCGGCGGCGACAATGCCGCGCTTGATAATATTGAGCTAGGGGATGATGGTTTGCCGGATGCAACTCAGGTTGATGATATTGATTTCTCAAAATTTACAGATTCAAATTTTCGTGAGTGCGTTGAAAATACAGGTAAAATTAAAGTAGATGAAGTGATTTCGCTGGGGTGTTCTTTTATGAGTATTGTGGACGCCTCGGGGGTGGAGCAGCTTTCGGCTTTGAAGGAATTGTATCTGGAGTGGAATAGCATTGAAACTCTCGATTTGTCAGTAAACATTTATTTGATGCACCTGAATGCCGGCGGGAATAAGTTAGTGGAATTGGACGTTTCTGAAAATAGACGTTTGGAATATGCAAATCTTAATGATAATCAACTGGTGGATATTGATGTATCAGAAAATATTTATTTGGAAGAGTTGTTTGTTGAGCGAAACAAATTAACGTCGATCGATGTGAGTAATAATCCCGCTTTAAATTGGTTGTCGCTAGATGCTAATTTTTTGGCAGCACTTGATGTGTCAAAAAACACCCAGCTAACGAATTTATTCTTGCGGGGGAATCAGCTAGATTTTCTCGACTTGTCTGCTAACTTGGCTTTAGTTGAGTTAGAGCTTCGAGATAATAAATTAGCGGCGATAGATCTTTCGGGTAATGTCGAATTGACTCGTTTGAGTCTGGATATTAATGTGTTTTCGACTATTGATG
>NZ_CEXWTU010000285.1:1873-5355 GCF_982758155.1 Marinagarivorans sp.
GTTACACAACCCTATGCATAATAATCTTGTATCACTCGATATATCAATGAATAAAGACTTAGAGTTTTTGAATCTTTGGGGTAATGAGCTGGCGGAGCTTGACATCTCGCTTAATAAAGAATTGAAAAGTGCTGAGCTGGGTAAGAACCAGTTCACAGATATAGACCTGTCGAAAAATGAAGCCCTTGAATTTCTTAGCTTTAAAAATAATAAATTGTCTAGCCTTGATGTTTCAGCGAATGTGGCTCTGACCGATTTACATGTCGATTTTAATCAGCTTGCAGAGTTGGATGTATCGTCAAATAAAAAATTGACTGATTTGACGGTTGGATTTAATCAGTTGACTGCTATGGATGTATCTGCGAACTCCTTGTTAGTGAATTTGTTTTTACAAGGAAATCTAATCTCATGTGATGAGGTTGCAGATCTTGTAGAGCAATATCCATCTGCAGCTACAGACTGCGTTGACGGTTGAACTCTGAAATTCCATTTTTCTGGATACTTACTTACTTGCATGCCTGTAAGGCCTGTTTTCTGTAATGTTTTAGTCATTGTGTTGTATAAAAAGGGCTGTTTAAAATAGCCCTTTTTTCAGTGAGTGTGCTATTTAAAAGCGAACTGCAGCACCAATTCCCCAAGTGTCGTCGTACTCGCCAAACATATAGCTGGCGTGTACGCTGAAGCGATCGGCGAAAAACTTTTCAGCTTTAATGGTGTAATCTGTATCAACGGTGTTAGCAATAATGGCGCCTAAGCTAAAGCTTGGGCCAAAGTAATAATCAAATTCAAGGCTTACAGTGTCATCCACTTCATTATCGTAATAACCCAATTCAATATTAATGGCATCACCACCGGCTAGGTCGGCAACGTACTTACCTTGCAGGTTAAAATCGTAGCCTGGTTCATCCCAATATTGTGTTGTAATACGCAGGCCTTCTATTGGGGTAACACCTAGAGTCAAACCCCAATCGCCATCACCAGCGCTTATGTATTGCGCGCCAAGAAATAAATAGGCTTTAGGGATGTAGAGTTCGCCACCGATGAAGCTGGCATTTTCGCTGTCGGCACCATCGTAATCTTCGTTTACGTAGGCTGCATAAATATTGCTTTTACGCTCCATGTAGGCTGATTCTCTTAAGGCGTGACCTTCAGTTTCAACTTTACTAAAGAATGCTTGGCCTAATATACCGGCAGCACTGGCTGCATCATTCGCTTCGTACTCTACACCAATTTCATATTGGTAATCTTGAGCGGCTACACTGGATGATGCTAATGCAACTAATGATGCGGCTAATAACTTTTTCATTTTTCTTCCTTTTGAATATAACATTTTTTAAGAGTTGGAGAATTTAAGGGTTTTAAAATGCGGGCTCACGTCCTACGTTTACCCGCGGATTTTCAATTATGGTGTTACGACTTCTTTATCCACAAAAACTTGGAAAGTGCTGGATAAGAATTCGATGTTGTTACCCACTGCTACACGAATTTCTTGATCAATATCGCCGGCGGGTAGTGTCCAAGTAAGGGTTGCCGATGTTGCATCACCGGCAGTGCCGTCAGAGATTGTTGCAACACAAGTTTCATTGCCCCAGCTTGTGGTGTCGGTTGTGGCATAACAGGTGACTTGGTCGTACTCATCACGCGTCCAATCAATATCGAAAGTTAGCGTTTGCGTTTCAATGGCATGCGCATCGGCATTGGCTATCGCGCTGGCATTGTCGAGCAATGCAGTCACAGCATCATTATCCGTACGATTTATGCTTGGGAACTCAATGGGTATTTGCACGATACCGCGCATATTGTCGTCGGCAACAATAACCAGTGATTGATCATCTGTAACATCTAAGCCCTGTGCGCTATCTTCGGTATGTAAAACACCTTCCAGGACTAGGTTGGTAGGATCTGAAGCGTTAAGAATTTGTACTCCACCGAAAGTGGCGTTCGCAATATATAAACGCTTGCCTACGGGTAGAATTTCTTCTGGGTTATCGGGTAGGGTATAAATCGCTTGGCGAGCTACGCTGGCTGGGTCAATGAGGTCTTCCCATTTTTCTGAACTGCTATCGGGGTCTGAATCGATTTGATCAATGGGTTTTATAAAATCGACGGCTAAAATACCAAAGGGTGCTTTGGCTCGGTAATCGTCTCTGTCAGAAACCGTCTTTAATTTTGAGTCATAACCAAATCCGGCAAAGCATGTTTGCTGGTTGTTGGTGATAGCTGCTGCTTGCACAACACTAATGTCTGGTGTTTCGAAATTCAATCGTGAATAATTGCCATTTTCCCCAGTTGCATCAGCTAACCAGCATCCTTCCCCTTCGCTTGCAAGCCTGCCCGCACCAAGCAAACGACTTCCTGATGCAGTAAAGCCGGTGTCATAAAAATAAATATTAGTTAAGGGGCTCTTGGGGCCTTTATTTTCTTTGGCCTCAATAACGGACCATCGGTTATAACGACTGCCTTGATTCAAATATGCTATCTCATCATTAATAAACGCAATGTCATAAGCGTAATTAGGTGCAAATTTTTCTAGCGTTGGAATCGGAGTCGCTATCGATTCGTTTTTAATGCGGTATGTACCGGTACTGCCTGTTGAATTATAGAGCGTGTATATGTCACCTTGAAACTCCTCTAGGCGCAATTTGTTTTCAACTTTAAATGCACTAGAGTAATCAAGTGTATTAATAGACCAAGTGTCGCTGCCGAGGGAATCCAAAAATAATAAATTAGACCCTTTATCACTGCGAGCCTGAGTGACTACTGCATAGGTACCTACATTAGGTACTTCAACTAATTCAACATCACTTGCGGAAAGTGGAGGGTTAGGGCTTTGGCCTGCTTGCACGTTTTCGAAATATTCCTCAACCCAATTAGTTGCCATGGCTGGAGTGTCTTGGCTTGAGAGGTCTGCAATACTGAATGATTGATCACCCACTATATATGCGCGTTGACCAAGAGTATTCACGCTTACATCTGTTGCGCGCATCGGCGTTTGATAATACGTTTTGAGTGATAATTTTTCTGCATTATTCCCATCGAGTAATTGCAAACCTTGCTGCCCTGATGCGACAAAAGTCATTCCGTTTTGAGTGACTAAGCCTAAGGCTTGATCTGGTGAGCTAAAACGTAAGTTGGCTAAACGCTCGCCATCCTCAACATTTCTTACGTCAATTTTTTCAACAGCAGAGTAGTGATTGGCGGCTTGTACATTCTCGCCGCTAAATTTTGCTTGAAAACTGAGATAGACTGAACTTCCACTTTCATCAATAGCTACATGGAGGCGACCTTTAACGCCAGAGTTCATTTTAGTTGCTTCCACTTCAAATTCTGCTGCAACAGAGCCATCGTCAGCAAAATGGATAACGGTGATGTGGTATAAATCTACAACAACCGCGACTTTACCGTCTGCACTAACGTCAAGTGTTCCCATGTTGCCGTCGGTAGAGCCTGTTGTGGCTGCCCAGATCGATGTGAATTAGCTA
>NZ_CEXWTU010000286.1:0-5352 GCF_982758155.1 Marinagarivorans sp.
TCCTGCAATGTCTAATAAGGGGCTCCTGCCCCGATGCGTTATTCTAATAACCTGCCTCCCTGCAGGCCCTCTTCGCCTAATTGGATAAACTATTATTGCCTCGCCCCTTAATACTTAAAAAGGCTTTAGGGGTTTTCCTCTAAAGCCTTTTTTTGTTTAAAGATAGTCTTTAAAGGTAGCCTTTAGCGAATACGCCAACAACATGAAACTGTTTGTAGTCTTGAACGGCTTGAACATACCAAGTTTGAGGTGTGTTTTCAGCGGTGCGCTGTAGTTGCATTTCTCGCTGAAGGTTTTCGGGTGTGGTGTCACGCCAGAAATAAATGCCAAGATCTGGATAGATGTAAGACATTCCAAGCTGCGGGTCTGAGTTGTCGTAATTGCCCTGCAAGCTCATGCGCATAATTGTTTTATGGGCTTGTTGCTTTAGTGGGTTGAAGCCAAAGAGGTGGGGCTCTAAGGTTGTAATTATGGGGTCTTTATTGACGCAAACAGCAATGGCTTTTTCGTGTTTAAAGTCGATAACTAATTTGCCTTGGCAATAAATATCGCGCTGCTGGGTGTGGCGTCGCTGCGGGCTTAGCGAAAGCATGGCTTTCGAGACCTCTTCTCTCGACATGCCGAGCATGACGGGGCCAATCCCGCGCGTTGGGATGATTTCTAGCATAGGCTTGCATCGTAAGCTTTTGGCTTACGGTTCCGGGTTGTTGATGTTAAAACCTTGTTTTTGTCTCTTTCTATTATGGTTGACCAGTCCTGGTCTGTGACGCTATTGGTATGTCTACTCGGCCCGCTTATAGATGCAAGCTCGATTAGTGTGCTTTGTTAAAGCTGCGCCACTATTTATTCCCTTGGTGGGAATAATAGACAAACTAAAAGCGCTAGGCACGACATTTTTTGTCAATAATTGTGCGTCAGTGACGCTTTTGGTTTTTTGTGGTTAATAACTGTCCGTTAAGATCTTTTTGTGAATGCATTGTCTGGCTCTTGGTGGCTTGTCGAATTAAGGTTTACCAATAGATTGCATACTTTGTTGAATTCTTATATAGTCCGCGCCCGATTCCGCAGCCTTTTGGGTTGTGGTTCTCCTTGCCTCACCGCACTTTAGTGGGAGGCTTAACCCGTAAGGAGCTACAATGCGTCATTACGAAATCGTGTTCCTGGTCCACCCTGACCAGTCTGAGCAGGTACCTGGTATGGTTGAGCGCTACACAGCGTCTATCACCGGTGCTGGTGGTACTGTTCATCGCTTTGAAGACTGGGGTCGCCGCCAGTTAGCGTACTCAATCAATAAAATTCACAAAGCACATTACATTCTTTTGAATGTTGAATGTACTGGTGATGTGTTGGAAGAGTTAACTACTACATTCCGCTATAACGATGCCGTTCTTCGTAGCATGGTTGTCCGTATGGACGAAGCTGTGACTGAAGAGTCGCATATCATGAAAGCTGAGAATGAAAATCGTGAACGTAAGCAGCGTGCAGAGCGTCGTCAAGAAGAAGTCGTCGTTGCTGTCGTTGAAGATGAACCAAAAGCTGTAGACACTGACGAAGATGACAGTGGCGATATAGCTGAAAAAACTGAGGAGAATTAATCATGGCTCGTTTTTTCCGTCGTCGTAAGTTCTGTCGTTTTACTGCTGAAGGTACTATCCAGATTGATTATAAAGATCTGGAAACACTTAAGGCCTACGTTAGTGAAACTGGCAAGATTGTTCCTAGCCGTATCACCGGTACTAAAGCAAAATATCAGCGTCAATTAGCGACTGCTGTTAAGCGTGCGCGCTACGTTGCTTTATTGCCATACACTGACAGCCACGAGTAAGGGGTAGCCAGATGGAAGTTATATTGCTTGAAAAAGTTGGCCGTCTTGGTACGGTTGGCGACAAAGTTAGTGTTAAATCAGGCTTTGGCCGTAATTATCTTTTGCCGCAAGGCAAAGCGATTACAGCGACTAAAACAAACGTTGCTGATTTTGAAGCGCGTCGTAATGAGCTAGAAGCTGCTGCCAACGATAAATTGGTATCTTCAAACGCTCGAGCTAAACAGTTAGCTGAACTTGTTGTTACCATTAAAGCGAATGCTGGTGACGAAGGTAAGTTGTTCGGTTCTATTGGCGCTCGTGATATTGCGAATGCCATATGCTCTGCAGGCGTTAAAGTTGCTAAAGCTGAAGTTAAGTTGCCTGAGGGTACTTTGCGTGATTTAGGCGAGTATGATGTTAATGTGCAGTTGCATGTTGATGTGATTCAAATAGTGAAGTTGGTTGTTGAGGCTGAATAAGCCCCAATAATAAGCAGTCGCTTTGAAGAAAGGCATGGGTGGAGATAATCCACTCGTGCCTTTTTTATATCTGTTGTTTTTTGCGTATGATGCACAAGCCCTGATTTTTATTTTACCTAGACGAATTCATTATGGCCGAGCTAGAACCCGATTACCCTGACTTCCATCATGACGGTGGTGTAGTTGCGCGCGAAGAGACTGTATTGCCGCGCTCGATTGAGGCGGAGCAGTCTGTGTTGGGTGGCTTGATGCTTGACGCTACGGTGTTTGATGCGGTTTGTGAAATCGTCTCAGAAACTGATTTTTTTAAGGCTGCGCACCGAAGTATCTTCCATGTCATGTTGCATTTGGTTGAACAAGAGCAACCCATTGATGTGATTACGGTATCGGAGGAGTTAAACCGGCGTGATGAGCTGGCCGCTTCAGGTGGCCTAAGCTACCTAACTGACCTCGCCTCTAACGTGGCGGGGAGTGCAAACTTAGGTGCCTATGCGCGAATTGTACGAGAGCGTTCTACGCTGCGGCAATTAATATCGGCGGCAGGAGAGATAAGCCAGGCGAGTTTTAATCCTGGGGAATTAGGTTCTGACGAGCTGTTACAGTTAGCCGAAAAGCGATTATTAGAAATTTCAGAAGATCGCCCAAAAGAGGGGGGCTTTCAAGGTGTCAATAGCCTTCTAAAAACAACGGTTGCAAAAATCGACCAGTTGTTTCGGTCTGATAGCGACCTGACGGGCTTGCCTACCGGTATTACTGACTTGGATGAGCGAACGGCTGGCTGGCAGCCCGGTGAGCTTATTATTTTGGCGGCTAGGCCGTCAATGGGAAAGACTGCGCTTGCTTTGAATTTCGTTGAAGCTTCCGTTATGAGTCAGCCGCAACCAACGCTTGTTTTTAGTATGGAGATGCCCGCAGATTCGCTGGTGATGCGAATGCTGTCCTCCATAGGGCGCATTGATGCCGGTCGTATTCGTAATGGTAAATTGTTGGAAGAAGATTGGCCTAAGCTAGAGGCCGCTGCACGTAAGCTCAAAGATAAACTGCTTTTTATTGATGATACTCCAGGCTTAACTCCAAGCGATGTCCGGGCTCGAGTCAAGCGTGTTGCGCGTGAGCACGGTAATCCCGGCATGATTATGTTGGATTACTTGCAGTTGATGCAGGTAGCGGGAGCATCGGAAGGGCGTACTCAGGAAATTTCTGAAATTTCGCGCTCATTAAAGGCTCTGGCGAAAGAATACAGTTGTCCTGTTATTGCATTATCCCAGCTTAACCGAAGTGTGGAAGCAAGGCCGAATAAACGGCCTATGAACAGTGATCTGCGAGAGTCGGGTGCCATCGAGCAGGATGCGGATGTTATTTTATTTATCTATCGCGATGAATACTACAACGAAGAAAGTCCAGATAAAGGCATTGCCGAGCTGATTATTGGTAAGCAGCGTAATGGTGAGATTGGCACTAGTCGGGCAGCTTTTGTGGGTAAATATACCCGCTTCGAAAATTTAGCGCCCGAGTATTTTAATAATGACATGCACTAGCTGTAGTGCGTGCATTGTGCGTTATTATCCAATATTAAATATGAGTTTCTAATGCAAAGTTTTCATCATATTGCTTCATTGCGAGAAGCTTTACAGGTTCACCGCGATGCGGGGCGATCGATTGCTTTTGTACCCACAATGGGCAATTTACATGATGCCCATATAGCGTTAGTTAAACAGGCCAAATCGTTATGTGATGTTGTGGTGGCGAGTATTTTCGTTAATCGCTTACAGTTTGGTCTGAATGAAGATTGGGATCGCTATCCTCGTACATTGAAGGTTGATAGTGAACGCTTGACCTCGGTAAATTGTGATTACCTGTTTTGCCCTGACGAGCACGAAATATACCCAAACGGGATGGATCAGCAGGCTAGAGTAATTGTACCAAGCATGGCTGATGTTCTTTGTGGTGCCAGTCGCCCAGGGCATTTTGAAGGCGTCACAACGGTAGTGTCTAAATTATTTAATATTGTGCAGCCGCAAATGGCTGTATTTGGTGTGAAAGATTACCAGCAGCTTGCGATTATTCGCCGAATGGTCGAAGACCTTTGTATTCCCGTAGGTATCATTGCTGGGGATATTGTAAGGGAAGTCGATGGCCTTGCAATGAGCTCCCGTAACTCTTTTATTACACCAGAAGAACGCCCGAAGGCTAATCAGTTGAACCGTAGTTTGAATTGGGTTGCGCAAGCAATTAAAGCGGGGAGGCAAGATTTTCTCGAGCTTGAAAAAACAGCGGCTGAACAAATTAAAACCGCAGGCTTCAGTGTCGATTATTTGTCTGTTTGTAATAGCCAGTTTTTACAACCGGCTGCAAGTGATGATGCTCAATTGACTATTTTAGGTGCCATGTATACGCAGGCAGCCCGATTAATTGATAATGTCAGTATTACGCTAGAGGCGTAAACGCTACACCAGTATTTAGAGGTTTTTTTCATGCAATCTACCCTATTAAAAGGCAAGTTACACATGGCTCGTGTTACCCAAGCAGAGCTTTGGTACGATGGTTCTTGTGCCATTGATAGTGACTTTGTAAAACTTGCAGGTTTATGCGAGTTTGAGCGTATTGATATTTATAATGTCGATAATGGCGAGCGATTTAGCACCTATGTCATATTGGCTGAGGCGGGCTCTAAGACTATTTCAATGAACGGCGCTGCCGCGCGGAAGGTTCAGGTCGGTGATCGTGTCATTATTGCGGCTTACGGACAATATAGTGAGTCTGAAATGACCACGCATCAACCAAAGTTAGTATATTTGGCCGAAGGTAATACTATTGACCGGACCAGTAATACCATTCCTGTGCAGGTGGCTTAGTTTTAGTGGTTGTCCTTGAACAAAAAAACGCGCTAATTTGCGCGTTTTTTTTGGTTCCAAGAAAAGCGCATTTAACCCCATTAAGGTATGCGTTTAGGGGCGTGCACGGAATAAGTTGCTGGAATTTGGGTTTTTGGGTGCTTGCTTGGCGAGGCGAAAATATGGCGTAATAGCCGGCTATTGCAAATATTTTTGTAACTATTCAGCCATGCTC